>JAADYY010000629.1 GCA_010092805.1 Chloroflexota bacterium
GGCGCGGAGATGGTCGTCACCAATGGCCTCATCCACGACGAACTGCTGGCCGTGCTGCAAGCCAGCTACACATCGCACGGATGATCGCGCAGATCACATCGAGCGGAACAGAATCACCGTTGCGCCGAAGGTGATCACATCGCCGTCGTTGAGTGCGCGGCCCTTTTCGGTGACCGGGTTGCTGTTCACCGACGTGCCGTTCGAACTGCCCAAGTCGGTGACGACCCAGATATTATCGATCATTTCGAGTTCTGCGTGTGGGCGCGAGACCGACGGATCTTGCAGGCAGATCTCCCAGGTGGCCTTGCTCGTCGCGCGCCCCACCGTCAGCTTGTCGATCAGCAGCGGGATCGCTTGGCCTTCCTGCGGCCCGTTGGTGATCACAAGCTGGCCTTTGCCGGTGTTGCCCAGCGCGGTGATGAGCGTGCCGTGCTCCATGGCTTCGCGCTGCTCCTCCTCGCTGACAATGGCGGCGAAGTGCAGCACGGGCACATACAGCCGAATCTCGTCGCCGGAGGCCAGCGGGTACGGCTGGGTGACGCGCTGATTGTTCACATACACGCCGTTGGCGCTGTCCAAATCTGTGATCAGGAACAGCCCTTCGCGGTAGTTGATGACGGCGTGCTGCCGCGACACATGCTGCTCACGGATGCAGATGTCGTTGGAATCCAGGCGGCCAATGCTGACCGTCGCGCCTTCGGCCAGCACAAAATCATGATTTTCGTGCGTGGCCGGGTCCTGCCAGATAATTTTTGCCATGATGATCGGTTCGCTGGCTGTGTACATCGCTGCCCGCCTCTCACCCTATCGCAAATTACCACAGATCATTGGATTGCTGCCTCAGGCCAATTTTAGCACAGCCTCATCATCTGAGCGCCGCGCCGCACACGCCGTCAGGAGCGTTTGCGGGTGGTGTCATCGTGGCCCGCCTCGCCGCGCTGAGTCTCGCCCATGCCGGGGAACCACTCATCCGGCAGCGCGCCCGACGGCTGCGTGAGCACCAGCCCACCCAGATCGCGCGCGATGATTTCGAGCATCTTCGGATCGACCCACACCACCGAATCGACCTGCACCGCGACCGCCCCGGCTTCCAGAAAGTCGCGGCCATCTTCCGGCGAATGGATGCCGCCCGCGCCGATCACGGGGACATTCACCATGCGCGCCAACTGCCCCACCATGCGCAGCGCCAACGGCTTGATCATCGGGCCATACAGCCGCCCGGTCACCAACCGCCCCGCGCGATCACGGGCGGTGCCACGCGGCGGCGCACACACGACCAGGCTGTCCGCCCCGGCATCAATCGCGGCGTGGACGTATTCCATATCGACGCCAAACGGCAGCCGCACCAGAATCGGTTTTTCCGTCTGCTCGGTGGCCGCCTGCACATACCACTGCACCTCGGCGGCGCTCATCTCCTCGCTCAAGCCGAGTTCCAGCCCGGCGACCGCCTCCTGCTCATCCAACAGGCGGATGGATTTGGTCACTTCTTCGACATTGTTGACGATCACATGCACGATCAGCGGCACCGGCAGCCGCTCCCAGGTCGCGCGGTTCTGCGAAATCACTTTGCGCAGGCCGGGGTTCGGCAGGCCGTTATGCACCAGCACCCCGGCGGCCAGCGGCACAATCCGCACACCGCTGGCCGGGCTGCGCGCCGCATAGCTGACCGGGTTGGTGACGACCGCGCCGAGTTTGTCGATCTTGAGCAGGTCACGGTATTGATCGCCAAAGCCGAACACGCCCGCCGCCGGCATCACCGGCGTGTCGATGACGAGGGTGTTCTTACCAGGGCGGGTGATGCGTACAGCCATAAGCGGTCTCAGTTCGTTGGATGCTTGCCGTTAAAACGGGTTTACAGCGAAACAGTCGTCAGATCGATGGCGGGGCCGCTGCCACACACCAGCGTTTGATCGCCTTTGGTGCGGATGATGCACGAGCCGCACGCGCCGATGCCGCAGGGCAGCGCCGGGCGAAAGACGCCAAACAGATAATTCGCCGGGATGTCGGCGCGCAGTTCACGGAACAGCGCCCAGAGTGCCGCGAAGTGCGCCAGTTCGTCATCGTCATCCACCACCGCAAACACCTGATCCGCCCAGCCGACGGTCGTCACCCGCCCCGGCCACTGCAAATCGTCTTCGCCCTGGATGATCTCCAGCTCGGCGGGCAGGTGCTGCGTGCCGTAATCTTTGGCTGCCCCCAACAGCAGCAGCGTCACGCTGACGGTGTTGCTCAGCAACTGCGGAATCGCCATGATCAACGGGGTGGGCGCGGTGTTATGGGCGATCAAGAGCACATTGCGCAGCGTGCGCCGATAGCGGTACGGCTGGCCGATCACGCCGAACAGACTGACGACCTGCCCCGGCTCGACGCGCGCGGTCGCGGGCTGCTCCACGACGATGCCGCCGCTGCTCACGCTCACGGGCCACCACTGCTCACGCAGATACGGATCCCAGGTTTGGGTGGTGCGCGCCAGCAGCGATTGCCCCGCCCGCAACTGCGTCAGTGACTCGTCAACGGTGAGGTGCACATGCTGATGGGTGTCGTTGGCGCGGCTCACGCGCTCGATGATGGCCTGGGTTTCGCGCATCCCGTCTCGCTTATACACATTCGGATCGTTATGTGGAGTATCATATATCAAATTTGGCCGCGCTGCACACCGATGCGGTAGACTGAAGCCGGAGCAGCACTTAACCCGCGCCTGTGCGTGAGGTTATCGGAAGATCTGCAAAGGATAATTTCCTGATGAAATTGCGTTTTGGGTTGGCGCTTACGGCGGGGCCGGAGAAAGGCCACATCGATCAGTGGCTGGACGATCTGGACGTTGCCCTGCCGCAGTTAGCGCCTGAATTTGAGAGCCTGTGGATGACCGA
>JAADYY010000122.1 GCA_010092805.1 Chloroflexota bacterium
CAGGCCGTAGTTCAACTGCACCAGCACGACCAGGCTGCGCGTCAGCGGCGCGCACTGTTCCAGCGGGTCAACGCCCTGCCAGCCATTCGGGCGCACGCCGGGGCCGAGCGTGGCATTCGCCAGCAGTTCGAGATCGTTGCGCAGGTTCAGGTACGACAGCAGCGGCGCGTTGCTGATCGCGCCAATCCAGCCGTTGGGCCGCCCGCCGTCCAGCTCGACATCAGCCAGCAGGCCCATATCCAGGAAAATATCGCCGATCAGCGTGGCCGAGGTGCGGTCGCGGTTGCCGATGTAGCCCTCCGGGCGCGTATTGAGGCCGAGCAGCTCGTCGGCCAGCCGCTCCAGATCGCCGCGCACCGCCGCCACCAGATCAACCGGATCGACAACCTCAGCGCCGGGCGCGTTGAAGATGATGTCGAGCAGATCATCCTCAATTTCGGCCTGCACCGACGCGCAGAAATCCAGCACCGATTCGGGCGTGGTGGAGCGCACGTCGTAAAATTGGGCCAGCAGATCGAGAATGTTTTGCAACTCGCGCGAGCAGCGCTGCACCGGCGGGCCGCCGCGCCATTCGACCGGGCGGCTGCCACCCAGCACTTGATCAGCGGTCAGTTCCAGGTCATGGCGCACGTTGCGGGCGATGGCCGCCGGTGCCGGCACCGGCGCACCCAGCCATGTATCCGGGCGCACGTTCAGGCCGAAGACCTCGTCCGCCAACTGCTCGTTATCGAACCACAAATCGATCTGGAACGTCGGCGACTCCAGATCGTTATCCCCCGTCCAAGCGAGCGGGCGCTGGCCGACGCCGAACACCGTATCGGCCAGCACTTCCATATCCTGGCGGGTATCGAACGCCAGCACGTCATCCAAATCAAACGTCTGGGGGGGCGGGGCAGCCAGCACATAGCTGCCGGCGATCACCAGCGCCGCCAGCAAAGCGAGCCGTCGCATCACGCGCATGATTCCAACCTCTCTAAACTCAACACGCCGCTCATTATAGATCGTTCAGCCCCGCCCCGCTGGGGATCTAGTCGCCGGTGGGGTTACGTGTCTCGGTCGGGGTGAGCGTCGCCGTCGGGATCGGCGGGGTCGGCGTATCCGGTACGAACAGCACCGCCAGCGGCTCGCACGGCCCAATCACGCGCGAAACCGTCACCGACACCCACGCCTGCCGCCGATTCACCACCACCGAGTACCAACTACGCTGCGGGTTGATGCCGATGACGGGCAGCGTTTCGCCGGGGTTGAGAAAATCGACAATTGGGAAGTCGAGGCCCGGCCCGCTGCGGACGTTCGCGCCACCGTTGCTGATCGCCTGGCAGGTGAGGAGCGGTGTTGCGGTCGGCAGCGGCGTCGCGGTGGGGAACAGCGGGATCGCGGTGTTGGTTGGGCGCGGCGTCGGGGTCGGCGCGATCAGCGCATCGGACAGCGTGAGCCGCAGCGTGCCGCCTGAACGCGGTTCCGGCGCAGTGATCAGCACCTGATAGCGGGTCGTCTCCCCAAAGCTGAGGTCGTAATCGGCGCGGCGGACGTTGACCAGCGACGCGACGATCTGCCCATTCCCATCGCGGATTTCGGCGGTGTAGCGGAAACCGGGTGCGGTCTGCTCGATGCGCAACAGCGTAGGCCGCGCAATCGCCGTGTTGAAGCCGAACGCCTGCGTGAGCGGTCGCCCCGGCTCGATCCACAGCGACACCGTGCGCGGCGCGCCCATGATCAGCGGCAGCTCGACGATCACCGGGCGGGAGGTCAGCCGCAGCAGAAAATCGCCCGCCGTGCCGTTCGCCCCGCCGATCAGAATCGTGTAGACGCCGGTTGCGGGCAGCGGCAGCTCAATTTGCACATCCGGGCCAGTGACGCCCTGCGCCAGGCTGCTGGCGATCTGTACCTGCGCGGGGGAAAGCAGGCGCACGGTGGGCAGCAGCCCGCCCGCGCGCGTCGTCACCTGCACAGTGATTTGATCGTTGGCGGTGCCGGCAAAACTGAATGCCGTCAGCGGCGCGCCCGCACTAACCTGCCCCTGGATTTCGCTGTTGTACGGCAGCAGCTCCAACTGCGCCGCCGACTCGCTGGCCCCGCTCAGCAGCAGCGCGCCCAGGCTGAGCGCCGTCAGCAGCGTTCGGTAAATGGTTTTCATCCCCCACCTCGCTCGAATTATGATCGGATTATGCAGCGATCATAGCGGATCTTGGCGGGGCGTGCTGAAGCCCGGCGCGGAATCAAAAACTGGCTGGAGCTTACTGCCCCAGCCAGCCAGATCCTACAATCTCGCGCACAAGATCTGTGTGGTGGAAACCTTAGGCGGTCTCGACCGGGTTGGTCTGCGAACCACCTTCTTCGCGTTCGGCATCTTCGATGACCTTGGCCAGGGTCATGAGGGTCGGTGCCCACAGGCCCACGAAGATCCCGAAGCGTTCGGCGTTGGCGCGGTCGTCACCGCGGCGCAGGAACCAGATGGCGATGCTCAGTGCAACCGAAGCATACGAGGCGAAATAGACGGTGGTCGAGTTCAGACCGATGGAACGAATTTGCTTAATCATGGTTGTCTCCCTTTTCCTCTACATTGTTGGCTTCACGAGCGATCAACCCGCCGCGAATGCTCGCGATATAGGCGAGCACAAATGCCGTGAGCAGGATACCAATGGGCCACAGGTTCAACTTGCGGTCATCTGAGTTCCCCATGCGCGCTGACCTTTCGTTAACCGTTCGACATTCAGAAGATAACCAGGTTACATGAATGGCTCAAGGGCACGGGATGAGAAGTGCTTGAGTTATCAAGCCATAAG
>JAADYY010000630.1 GCA_010092805.1 Chloroflexota bacterium
AACCCGCCGCCCACCGCGTCGCGCCAGAGATAATCGTGCGCACGCTCCGACACCAGATCCGCGACATCGACTTGATCGACCAGGGTCAGGCCGTCGAGATAGGGGGTCAGCCGCGGCAGCGCGACAACATCGTGGCCGCGATTCGCCGCCGCCCAGTCCGGGCGGTAGATCCCCTGCATCGTGGCCGCCAACGCCACATTGAACCGATCAAAGCGCGCATCCGCCGCGACGCTGTAATGTGCCAGTGTTTCCGCGTAGAGATCGGTGTCCTCAAGCTGGCCGAGGCCGAAGCCGTGCCCGTGCCCATACGCCGCGATGTAAGCCGGGCGCGCGCGTTCAATCAACTCAGCGACCGCGCCCGGACCATGCCGCCACGACTCCGCCGCGCCCGGTGTCGTCAGCCCGACGATGTCCAGCGTTGTACGCCCGCCGTGATAGCGCATCATCCCCACATCATGCACGGCGACGGTCGCGGCTGCCGGTGTATTGGCGCGCAGCCATTCCGCCATGAGCAGCGGTTGCGCCGCCACATACCCCACGTTGAGGGCGTAATGACTCAAGAACTGCGCACCCCCCGCGAGCGTGACGATCAGCAGCGCCGCCCCGACAACCGGGCCGATCACCCGCTGCGGCAGCCTGATCCGCGTGGCTTGCGCCAGCAGCCAGGCCATACCCCACGCCCCCAGCGGCACAAACAGCGCCATCAATGGCAGTTGGTAGCGTTTGAAATGCCAGAACGCCGTATCGAGTGTGGCAATCGCGCCCGTTCCGGCGACCAGCCAGGCCGCGACCAACAGCCCCACCAACAGCCGCCGCTGCCGGATCACATAGGGGATCAATCCAATGGCAGCGATGATCAGCCCCAGCGGGAGATACCCGCCCTCGCGTGGGCTGTACCCGGTCGCAAACTCCGCCCACATGCGCGCGAAATTCGCTGCGACACGCGCGATGATGATCATCCAATCCTGCGGAATCATGCCGAAAATTGATTTCGCCGCGCTGCCTGACGCCACCGCCGATCCCGTCGCGATCAGATTGATCAGCGGCTGGATCGCCAGGGCCGCCAGCGGCAAACTCAGCCACAAGTAGGGCGCGCGCTGCCCCTTGGGAGCGCGCCAATGCCGCAGCGCCAGCGCCGCAATCGTTAGCAGCGCCAATGCGCCGCCTTCCGGGCGGATGAGCGCCAGCAGCGCTGCCCCGATGGCCGCTCCGCGCGCATCATCGGCCAGGAAGCGCTCGAGCATTAGCAGCACGAACAGCGCCACCAGACCCGTCTCCATGCCGCTGAAGTAATGCCAGGTGATCGGGCCAGTCAACGCAAAGATCACCGCGGCCAGCACCGCCAACCACTCCGGCGCTGCACGCTGTGCGCTTCGATACGTCAGCCATGCCGACCCCGCCAGCGCCAGCGCCCCGATCCCCAGCGCCCACCAACTCAAGGCGAGGCCGCGCCAGCCCAGCCAATCACCCAACGCCAGCAGGTAGGGGTACAGAAAGCTCGTCGCACCAGAGGTGGGTGGCAGACCGGGGTTGTAGACATACGGCTGCCCCGCTGCGATTTGATGGGCGTATTGAAAATGGATGTAGACATCGTCGAGGGGCATGAGCGGTGCGCCTGCACCAGCGGACAAACCAGCAGCGCTGTAGATCACCAGCGACACCCCCGCCAACCCGCAGCACAGCCCCCAGATCAGCAATGCGCGCCGCACCGCCCCCGGATTGCCGGACTCAGCCGCTGTAGCCATCGGCCAGCGCATCGATCAACAGATGGGCATCTGTCCCCAGCGGATAGACGACCGGGTAGCTGGCACCCGCAGCCACATAGGCGCGGATTTGTGCGCGCACTTCGGCGGGCAGCCCCGCCGCTGTGAGCAGTTGGACAACATCATCCGGGACAAGACGCATCGCCTGCTCAAGCTGATCATCGGTGGCAGGCCACGCCAGCACCTGACTCACCTCGCTGATCAGATCTTGCGGCACGCCGCTGGCTTTCATCAACTGCGGCTGCTGATAGAGCGTCTGCGTCACCAACGCGCGCGCCGCATCCAACGCCTGCGCCCGGTCTTTGTTGACGGCGCAAACGATCAACTGGGGTCGGTCAATGTCGTCGATGCGTCGCCCGGCTTGCCGCGCCCCCCGCTCCAGCAAATCCACCGCCGCTGCATTGTACTCCGGCGAGACGAGATAATTGAGCAGCACCCCATCGGCGATCTCGCCCGCCAACGCCATCATCTGCGGCCCGGTCGCCCCAATGTAGATCGGGATGTGGCGCGGTGTTTGCCGGCCATGCACGACATCTAAGACAACGTCATCCAAATAGACAAATTCGCCACTGAAGTTCACTCGCTCCAGGGTGAGCAACGCCCGCACCGCCGCCACGACTTCACGCATTGCCAGCAGCGGCTTGCGCCTGTTGATCCCGACTTGCTGCGCCAGCGGCTCCCACCAACCACCCAACCCACAAATGATCCGGTCGGGGGCCAGATCATCGAGCGTCAGCAGAGTCGCAGCGATGGCGGCGGCGTTGCGCGTCCAGATGTTGAGCACGCCAGAACCGATCTTGATGCGGTTGGTCGCTGCGGCGAAAGCGGCCATTGGCACAACCGCGTCACGCACCAAGCGGCTTTCGGCCTGCCACACCGACTCAAAGCCGCGCGCCTCGGCGTACTGTACGGCACGGATGGCATCCGGCAGCGCCAGATCGTCCTGCAAATACAACCCGATCCGGTCGGCCATGCTCAGCCGTTCGCTTGATCGGGCGCGGCCAAGTCATACAGCAACGGATCGCTGCCATCGTACAAGCTGCGATACAGCGCCAGATCTTCCGGTACATCAATGTCGAGCATGAGTGTCTCGGACTCATAATCGATCACCTGCGCGCCAACCTGCGCCGCCAACGCCCGATGCCGTCCGTAGCTGCCCGCCCCATAAGCATAGGGAATCAGCCCTGGCGGGCGGATGAGCATGGCGTTGGTGCCGTCGGCGTTGCGATCCGTGCTGATCACGACCGTGCGATCTTCACGCCCATGTTGGATCATCGCGCGGATGTCACCCGGTGTCACCAACGGCAGGTCAGCGGGCAGAATCAAGAGCGCCCCCGTCCGCCAGGCCGCTACCACCTGTGTGGCCCGCATCAGGGCATTGTTCAATTCCGGCGCGCCGCTCTCCTGGACGGTTTGCGCGCCGTATTCGCGCGCAATCGCCAGGGCTTTGGTATCACGGCTGATCACCAGCACACCCGCCACCTGCGTCACCTGTTTCACGGTCGCGAGCACATGCCGGAACAGCGCCTCGGCCAACTGCGCCCGTTGATCTGGACTGAGCGCTTCGGTGAGACGGCTCTTGGCACGATTCAGGGGTTTTACCGGGATAATCGTCCACACACTCATACCAATTCGCTTTCAATCCACGATAATATTTTTCGGGCCAACGCTTGTCGGTCGGTGTCGCTGTGCATGATTGTGTCGAAGGTCGCGGTCGCAGGTGTCGCAATCTGCAGATGCGCATCGCGTTCGTCGTAAACAAAACCATTCACCAAATCGCCGTAATATGCGGCCACCGCGCGCGCCGACGGTTCGTAGCCCAATTCAACCATTAATTTTGCTGCCGGGCCTTTGAGCGCCCGCCCCTCGACAATCGGGCTGAGTGCCACACGCGGCACCGCCCGCCCCATCAGCAAATCACGCAGCCCCGGCACCAACAGAATTGGCGCAATCGACAGCCAGGGATTCGACGGCCCTATCAAAATAGCGTCCGCCGACATCAAGGCGGCGCGCACCGGCTCGCTTAGCGCAGCTTGCGCAAGCCCTTCCAACCGAAGCGCACGGACCGGCGGCTGCCAGCGGTGCTTCACAAAATATTCTTGGAATGGCAGCGCGCCTTCGGTTGTCGTTTCGATTATCGTCGCTACCGGAGCGTCTGTCATGGGTAGAATGCGTTGAGAAATGCCAAGCATTTGGCACAGATGCTCGGTGATTTGTGTGAGCGTCCACCCGGCCTGAAGTGCCTGCGTGCGGCGCAAGTGCGTCGCCAGATCGCGGTCGCCCAGCCGGAACCAGGGATCATCACCCAGGCGGCGCAGCGCGTCTAATGTCGTGAATGTATCCTCCGCGACCCCCCAGCCCTGCCCACGATCCACCAACCCGCCAAGTGTGTACATCACCGTGTCGAGATCGGGGCAGATCCGCAGGCCGTAATGCCAGAAATCATCGCCCGTGTTGACGATCACAGTCAGCGCACCGGGCGGCAAGATCTGCGCCAGGCCGTGCGCGAGTTTCGCGCCCCCCACCCCGCCGACCAGCACCACCACATGCCGCAGTTGGCCTGTCAACGCCACAGGACGCTCTCAGCCAACGGCTTACGGGTTTTCTCGCGGGTTTGCGCTGGGTAGCCCAGCGTGATCAGCCCCTGCGGTTCCCAATCATCCGGCAGTGCCAGCGCCACACCGACGACATCCGGGCAAAACAGCGGCGCACACATCCAGCAGGCACCCAGACCGGCTTCGTGCGCGGCCAGCAGCAGATTCTGCCCCGCCATCGCTGTGCTCTGCACCGCCATCAGATACTCGTTGTGGTTCCGCCCCGAATCAGGGTAGCTATCCATCTCCATCATCGACAAACACAGCGCGATCAACACAGGCGCTGAGGTGATGCGGTCGTAAGAGCGTTCAGTATCCGCCGCGATCACCGCTTCGGGCACCCCATCCGCCGCCAGATCGTGCCGCAGCCGCGCCCCCATCGCCCTTGCTAACGACTCTTTGCGCGCGCCGGACTCGATCACCCCAAAGCGCCAGGGTTGGCGATTGTGCGCCGACGGTGCCCAGATCGCCGCCGTTAAGAGCGCCTCGATCACGGGCCGGGGCACAGGTTCCGGGCGATAGCGCCGCAGCGACCGCCGTGCTCGGATAGCGTGCTGCACCGGGGAATGATCGACCGCCGGCTCGGCAAATGAAGCGTGTTCGAAATCAGCCATCAGCGATACAAATCCTGCTCTGGCGGGCGATTCAACTCTGACGCGCGGCCCGCTTCTGCGGGGAATGCCAGCCCGCGCAGCAGCACCACCGGGCGACCTTCCGCGCCTTCGCCTGTCAGTAAACAGCCCGCCGACGCGATCATGTCTGCGAAACCCTGTACCGTTGCTTGCAGCGTGCGCCCAAACAGATCCGGGCGGCCCCGCGCGTCGATGAGCGCTGGCAGCCCGGCCACCCCAATCGCCACACCGACATTGCCCAGCCGGAACGGACGCCCATGCGAATCGCTGATCACCACACCGATCTCAACGCCGGTGGCGGCTCGTAAAGCCGCGCGGATCGCCTGGGCGGAGGCATCTGGATCAAGCGGGAGCAGCAGCACATGATTGTCGCTGCCGTCCACATTCGATTGATCGATGCCGCTGTTGGCCGAAACGAAGCCCAGGCGGTGCTGTGTCACCAGCACGCCCGGCGCGTGCCGCGAAACTGCCGTGCTTTCGCGCAAGACCAGCTCAACCACACGCGGATCCTTGCGCGTCTCTTCAGCCAGGCGCTTCGCCTCGTAGGTTGGCTCCACCATGTTCAGGTCGAACAGCCGCCCCTCCGCTTTCGAGACGATCTTCGAGGTCACCATCAGCACATCGCCCGGTTGCAGCGTCAAATCCGCGCGTGCCAACGCCGCCAGGATGACGGTGGGCAGCGAGTCGCCCATTTCGATCAGCGGGATGCCCGGCAATGCCGTGATAGTGAGCGTCGGCGGGGTGTCCACAAGCTCAAACTCCGGTGATCCGAATGCCAGCACCTTTGACCTTGTACTGCTTATTAATATAAAGCAGCACCGGCGTCAGCGCTTCAACAGCGATGGCATTCTCTAACGGCCCCGCATCGATCCCGCGCATCCCTGCCGCTTCCACCAACCGCATGACATCGGCTTTGGCCTCGGCATCATCACCGCAGACGAGCACATCGCAATCCACCGCGCCGTTGGGATCCTTGAGTTTCTCCGCGCTCACATTCTGGAACGCCGAGACGATCCGCACCTCTGCGCCCAGCAGGGCACGGGCTTCGAGGGCCGCCGCCTTGCCCGCCGGCAGGTGTACCTGACGAATCTTCGGTGGCACCAGCGGCACCGTAATATCGACAAGCACTTTGCCCGCCAGGTGCTCGCGCACGCTTTCCAGCGTGGCCGCGTGCGCGTCATAGGGCACGCTCAACACAACGACATTGGCCTCAGCCGCGGCTTCAGCATTTGCCATACCAATCAGGTAATCACCGCCCAAATCGGCATTGAGTTCGGCGACCCGCTGCTGCGCGCGTGCCGCATCCCGCGAACCGATGATCACGCGGTAGCCATTGAGCGCCCAGCGCACCGCCAAGCCAGAGCCTTCTTTGCCCGTGCCACCGAGCACCGCGACGGTGATCAAGATCCGTTCGTTTTCAGCCATCATCACTCCGATTGTGTTCAGGGCCGCCGCCCACGCGGTACTCGACCTTGCAGTTTGTGACACGCTGCTACGGCTAAAGCCGTGCAGCTTCTTGGGCACGCGCGGCGCAACCGCCCACGTTA
>JAADYY010000631.1 GCA_010092805.1 Chloroflexota bacterium
CAACATCTGAAACAGACAAAGCGAAGCATTGCACAACCACATAAGCCCACGTTTAAAAGCGATTTTGAGAACATTAAGGGGCGTACCCGGCAGCGGATACGCCCCTTCCGTTCCTATCACTCTTGCCGCTGCTGCTGTTTGCGAATTTAGAGCAAACCTGCGACTGCGTTACTGCATTGTGGGGACAGCGAGCACAGCGCCTTCGCCCTGTGGGGTGGAGCCAACACTGACCGCAATCGTGCCGTCGGGTGCCTGCGCGAGGCCATACGGCACCGTCAGACCTTCCATCACGGGGGTGAGGCCATCTTCGCTCACCAGCACGACGCGGCCTGGCCCCCAGCCGGCACCCATCTCGAAGACGCCATGTTCAACCGCGTAGATCTCACCCGCTTCGGTCACCAACACGTCAGTCACCGCCGTCAGGCCTTCGTAGGTCTGCACCAGCTCGCCGCCCGACCAGCGTTCGATGCGCGACCCACCCTGCGGGAATGGGAAGCCAGTCAGGAAGCCGACATAGATGTCACCGTCCGGGCCAAGCGCAACCGAGGTGGGCACGGGGTTATCATCTGCCTGCGACCAGGCCACCGCCAGCGTCACGCCAGTTTCCGGTGTCCAGTTGGTGAGGCAGTTGCAGCCAGAGTCGACAATCAGGAAGCTGCCGTCATCCAGAATCACGAAATCCGTTGGGTTCGATGCGCCGTCGGGATTGCCATCCGGATCTTCGGTAACCTCGAAGGTGTAAAGGTCAACGAATGTGTGGATACGGTTAAATTCGCGGTCAATTTCGACCAGCGCGTGCGAGAACGCCAGCGCGGGCGTTGTGGTCTCGCCCAACAGCACCCAGTATGACTCATCGGTGACGTTCACCGCATGGACACCCAGCGGGCTGCCCTCGCGATAGCTGATGAACCCGGCCAGCACCGGCGAAATTTCACCATCGGGCGTCACCATCAGGATGCTGCCGTCGTTGCCGTATGCCGTACCCTCTTCAGTGACCAGCGGGCCAGCAGTGCCCACATCAGCGATGTAGAGATTGCCGTCAGCATCATAAAACATCTGGCGCGGGTTCGTCAGCCCATCAGCGATGATCGCATCATCCTGAGCAATCGCTGGCACTGCTACCACCACGAGCGCCACCACCACAAGCAATACATAAACCAAACGTTTGATCGCCATTCTTACGAACTCCTTGAAAAGCTGGAAGAAAAACATTGCCCAATTGACAAGAATAACTCAAATTTGTAAAGGTTTGTTTAGGGAGTGGTGAATAAGATATGGCAATGATCGAACACATTGTGCCTACCAAAACCCCCGACTTCTCCGGTTGTCCAACATATGCCAACGTTGGCGGTGCTGGAAAATCTCAAAATGCGCATGTACTATTGCGACACAATTGGCCATGACGTGTTTCGGCAAACAGTAGCTGGGCACGGTGCAATCATGGCAGGCGACGGAAGAAGGTGAAGCCGTGAACATTAACGAAAGTCACCAGGGCGAAGTCTACGTCTTCGCCCTCGATGGGCGTATCGATACGGAAGGTGCCGATGCCTTGGACGCCAAACTACAAACGGTCGTCAAAGCCGGGCATCACAAGATTGTGCTGGACATGGCCGAAGTGGGCTACATCAGCAGCAATGGGTTGCGCACGCTGGCCGATGTGCTCACACAGAACAAAGAAGCTCATGGCGATCTCAAGTTGGTGGGGTTGAATGTTAAGGTGATGCGCGTCTTGCAGATCGTTGGGTTCGATAAATTCTTTTCAATTTATGACACGGTTGATGCTGCCATCGCCGATTTCTAATTGGCACGCTGTTAGGCGCTGAGGGCATAGCGATGGTTTCTGCGGACACACTGGGCACACTGCGTGTGGATGCCACGATAGCGAACCTGCGCGTTATCGCGTCGTTCATACAGAGCATTGGGCAGAATTTACAACTCGCCGAAAAAAGTCTTTTTCAAATCGAGCTGGCGGTGGAAGAAGCCGCCACCAACATCGTCAAGCATGGCTACACAGGTCGTGAGCCAGGGGAAATCCTGCTCAAAGTGGCGATAAACGATGACACGCTGATGCTCACGCTCGGTGATTGGGGCATCACCTTCGACCCCAACACGGCGACGCCCTTCGATGTGGATGCCCCCATCGCGACTCGTAACGCGGGCGGGATGGGAATCCATTTCATCAAGACATTGATGGACTCCGTGACGTACCAGCCGGCCAGCGCACCCGGCGAACCCAACCGCTTGATCCTCACCAAGCAGGTGGAGCGTCTGTCGCCGGGAACGCAGTTGCCTAGCGCCCTACGCGAACTCAACGCCATGTTGCGCATCAGCCAGGCGATGATGACGAATATTGACCTGGACAAACTGCTGGCGCAGATTGTCACGCAACTTGTCGAAGTCATTGATGTGGGGTCTGTCTATCTCTATCTGATCGATGCAGCGACAGGCACACTCCACCTGACCGCCGCTTCGCAGCCGCACAAGCCGGTCGGCGATATTTTGGCGCAGCATGTCGTCAGGACAGGCGAGCTGCTCAATCTTCAGGATGACGCGGTCAATCCGTACATCAGGCAAAATGTCGGTGCGCCGCCGCCGAGTTCTGTGCTGGCAATGCCGATCACCAACCACAGGCAAACAATCACGGGCGCGGTGCTGCTGCTTGATAAGCACAGCGGCATGTTTACCGCCCGTGACGAACGGCTGCTGACCGCGATGGTCGCGCAGGCCGCCATCAGCATTGAGGTCACGCGGCTGCACCAGCAGGAACTTGAGCAGCACCTCATCAACCAAGAATTGAAGACCGCCAGCAGCATCCAGAAAGACTTTTTGCCCCAGCACACGCCGCAGCTCGCGGGCTGGGACATCAGCGCGGTGTGGACCCCAGCACACGAGGTCGCGGGCGATTTTTACGACTTCCAGATGCTCGGCGATGGCCGCTTGGCCATTGTGATCGCCGATGTTTCTGGCAAAGGGATTCCGGCAGCGCTGTTTATGGCTCTGACGCTAACAGTGCTGCGGTTCGCTGTCGGGATGCGCCTCTCGCCCGAAAAACTCCTCGACCGCGCGAACCAATCGATCGTTTCAAACCAGCAGTCACGGATGTTTGTCACGGCGTTCGTCGGATACATTGATGTGGCCACGGGGCGGCTGGAATTCGCCAATGGTGGGCACAACCCGCCGCTGCTGTACCGCACCGCCACTCAGCAGTGTGAACAACTGACAACCGCGGGCGTCGCCATCGGCATCTTCGGGAGCGCCACATACAATCGCAGCAGCAATCAGATGGCGCGGGGCGATATTCTGGTGCTGTACACCGACGGCATCACCGAGATCGTCAACAGCGCCGACGAGGAATTTGGCGAGGCGCGGTTGGCGTCCGCCATTTGCAACCATGCCGCGCTCCCGGCGCACGAGATCGGCGGGCTGGTGAGTGCGGAAATTAAGCAATTCGCCCAACGCAGCGACCCGTTCGATGATGAAACACTGGTCATCATCAAACGGGTGTGATCGATCAACACTTAGGCGCGCAGCAGACTCAAACTCCGCGCAGTGAAATCTGGGAACACATCAACGACGGTAGGATTGTTCAGGCGCAGCGCCAACAGTTCGGTCAGCACATCTCGATAATCAGTGGTGATCGCCAGATCCTCGCCGCGATCCAGCACATCCGGTTGCAGACCCGGCCAGTTCGCGTACACCGGCCCGGCATTGAGGTGATCGCTCATCACCAGCAGCGCTCCGCCGTGCCCATGATCGGTGCCGCGCCCACCATTTTCGGCCAGCCGCCGCCCAAACTCCGACATCACGACCACCGAGACACGGTTCATCATCGTGCCCAAATCCTGATGGAATGCCACCAGTCCAGTCGCCAGATCGGCGAGGAGCTGCGCCTGCGTTCCTTCAGCGCCGCCCTGATTCACGTGTGTGTCCCAGCCGCCCAGATCAACACAGGCTGCTTCTAACCCAACCTCAGCGCGGATCAACGCGGCGGTTTGGCGCAGTGCCTGCGCGAAATCAGTTTCGGGATAGGTCGCGCCGTTGTCTGGGCGATAGCTTGTATAGCCGACACTCGCAATCACATCGAGCGCGGATTGGGTCGCCTGCGCCGAAGCGTACAACGACTCGCTGTCGAGGGCGTAGAGCGCGTTCAACGAGGCGAGCATCTCGGCAGCACGGCGTTCATCCCCGCCCAGGTGATAATCGACGATGGATTGAATGGCGACGGGCGAGATGCTGCCGCGCAGCGCTGTTTGCACCGCCGTGCCCCACCCGACCGCACGCACAGGCGATTCGTTGTCCGTTTCCAGCGTCGCCAGGTGCCGCCCGATCCAGCCGGTGGTAAGCGCGTATTCGCCCGGCGTGCCGCGCTCCATGAAGTCCATCGCTTCGAAGTGGGAGCGGGTCTCGTGCGGCGAACCGGTCGCATGAACCGCCGTCAGCCCACCGCTCTGGAAGATCGGCAGCAGCGGACTCAACGACGGGTGCAGCCCGAAGAACCCGTCCAGATCAACCGTTTTGGGGTCGCTGCCCGCTGCATCGGGGCGCGGGATCGCCAGACGCGGGCGCGCTGCGTAATAGGCGTCCTCGCCGTGCGGCACAATCATGTTCAACGCATCGGCACCACCGCGCAGAAACACACACACCAGCACATCGCCGCGCGGGCTGGACTGCGCCGGGGTAAATGCCAGACGGGGCATCCACGCGGGGAGCGCGGCCTGTGCTGCCGTCACCGATGCGAGCACCGAGCTGTTGCGCAGAAACGCCCGCCGGGACATCGGTTTGGTTTTGGTCAATTCACGCATCTCAAGAATCCTCCTCAGCGACTGGCTAACGATATTGGAAGGCGGGCGCGGCCAGCAGCAGCGCGATCCCGGCACCGATCTTTTCGCCGTCATCACCCGGCGCGGCGCGCGCAAAGTCCAGCAC
>JAADYY010000632.1 GCA_010092805.1 Chloroflexota bacterium
CAACGAGCAGCCCAACGAGCAGCCGACAAGCGGGTGACGAAGGTTGTTAAGTTGCGCGGGGATAGGGGCAGCTCACACCGCTTGCGGAATGTTCGATGTTTGCCGAGGGAGCTTGAAGCTGAACGTCACGCCGCGCTTGGGGTCGCTATCCACCCAAATCATGCCGCCGTGCGCTTCGACAAAGCCGCGCGTGATCGCTAAGCCTAACCCGGCCCCGCGGTGGCCATCGATGGACTGGGCGCGCGATTCTTCTTGGCGGTAAAACGGGCTGAGCACCCGTGTGGTATCCAACAGCCGCATGTCCGGCGCGTAGTTGTTTACACTGACGATCACGTTGCTGCCATGCACCGACGCCCGCAGCGTGACCCGTCCACCGGCGGGGGTGTAGCGCAGGGCATTATCCAGCAGGTTGCTCAGCACGCGCTGGATTTTGTCGGACGCCATATACACCGGGTCAATATCGTCGGAAACATGACTGCGTAGAACGATTCGTTTGCGCTCTGCCCACGCGGACATGCTCCCCAACGTATCCGAGATCAGGTCACGCAGTGACGCCAGCTCATAGTCAAGCTGAATGTGCCCGGCGTCAAGCTGCGCCAACTCGAAGAGATTGTCGATTAGGTTATTGAGATGCTCAATCTCCATCTGCATGTTGCGCATGTAGCGTTTCGTCGTCTGCGGGTCGGAGACGACCCCGTCGGCCATTGCCTCACTCATCGCACGGATCGCGGTCAGCGGCGTGCGCAGATCATGGGATGCCCACGCGATGAGATCGCGGCGGGTTTGTTCCAGCAGCCGTTTTTGTTCATCGACTTCTTGCAAGCGCGCGGCCATCCAATTGAAGGTTTGCGCGAATTCCGCCAGTTCGTCGTTGCCGTCAACTTTCAGGCGCGTCTCCAAATCGCCCTGCGCGACACGCTCCGCGGCCCGTGCTAGTTCATGAATGCTGTCGGTGATGGCGCTAGACACAAAAAAGCCAAACGCAATCGCGTTCAGCGCCGCGAAGATCAACAGCGCGGTGGTGATCTTTAGGTCGTAGGGTTCGATGAACATCAACTGCGCCGTCGCCCACACATTCAGAAAGATCAGCGCGACGGTGAGGATCATCGTGAGCAGCATCGCCCAACGCAGGCTGTGGAACCAGCGTACCAACCGCAGCCGATAGAGTGCGTAGGCACCAGCGATTGTCAAGACCGCCATAACGACCAAATACAGCAGGAGTTGATTGAAGTTTTGCTGCACAGTCAGCAAAGGCAACAGGAGAAATACGGCGCTCACCAAAGCAATGATAACTAAACTGACCGTCAGCAGGGGCAGGGACGAGCGTGCTTTCAGGAGTTTCACAAGACGTACTCTAGACTAAGCCCACAGCGCCGGGCGCAGCGGGTGCCGGCTGTGCTCAGGCAGGTTCAAGTTTGTAACCCACCCCCCAGACCGTTTGAATGTAGGTCGGTTGGCTGGGGTTCGGCTCAATTTTTTCGCGCAGACGGCGAATGTGCACCGTTACGGTACTTTCATCGCCGTAGAATTCATACCCCCAAATTTGATTCAGCAGTTGTTCGCGCGTGAACACCTGACGTGGGTGCCGCGCCAAAAACCAGAGCAAGTCGAATTCCTTCGCCGTCAGCACCGCTGCTTTGCCATTGACGCGCACATCCCGACTGCGTGGGTCAATGTGCAGGTTGTCGAACTCAATGGGGCGCTCTTCGCCGCTGTCAACTTCGCCGCCGCTGCTGCGCCGCAGCACCGCTTTGACTCGCGCCACAACTTCGCGCGGACTGAAGGGCTTGATGACGTAATCGTCGGCACCCAACTCAAATCCCGCAATCCGGTCGAGTTCACCCGTACGCGCCGTGAGCAAAATGATCGGGATATCGTTGTTGACACTCAGCGGCGTGAAGCCCTCCGGGTTGCGCAACGACCGTGTGATCGTCAACCCATCGATTTCTGGCAGCATAATATCCAGGAGAATCAGATCAGGCCGGTTATCCGCCAGGTAATCGAAAACTTCCTGGCCCGTCTGGGCTTCAGCCACCCGATACCCTTCAAATTCGAGGTACTTCCGCATCACCTCGCGGACAGTCGCCTCGTCATCGACCACCAGAATTGTACTCTTCATACAAGCCGCCTCATATGCTGTAGCGACCAGACATTCGTCCTGGAATTACCGTTGAAACCATCGAACGCTGTCGCTGAGTATATGGTGAGAATCTTGCCAGAGGATTAAATTGACCCTCAGAATGCCCGAAGATACTGCGCTGGAACCGCTGCATGATCCCGTTGCTTCAGTGCCTGAGCGGCGTGCAGCGGCCAATACGGGTCACGGAGCAGTTCACGCCCCAACAATACCAAATCTGCCCGGCCATTGCGGATGATTTCATCGGCCTGCATCGGCTCCGTGATCATGCCCACCGCCGCCGTCGGGATTTCGGCCCCTTTGCCAATCGCCTCGGCGAGCGGCACCTGATACCCTGCCCCGACCGGGATCTCAACGTTGGGAACCGCCCCACCCGAACTGCAATCGACCAGATCAACCCCTGTTTGCTTTAACTGACGCGCCAGCGCGACCGATTCTTCCACCGTCCAGCCCCCTTCAGCCCAATCGGTGCTCGAAAGCCGTACCGCCAGCGGCTTATCGTCCGGCCAGACTTCGCGGATCGCGCGCACCGTTTCGAGGGTGAAGCGAATACGGTTTTCGAACACCCCGCCGTATTCGTCGGTGCGTTGATTCGAAAGCGGCGAATGAAAACTATGCAACAGATAGCCGTGCGCCGCGTGGAGTTCGAGGAAGGTGAACCCTGCTTGGTGCGCCCGCGCCGCCGCTTGGCAAAATGCTGTCTTGATGGCGGCAATCCCGTCCTGGGTGAGCGCTTCGGGGGTGCGGTGACCATCTTTAAATGGAGTCGCGCTTGGCCCCACAACGGGCCAACCGCCTTCAGCGTCGGTGATGTGGCGTTTCTCCGCCCAGGGGCGCGGCGTGCTGGCTTTGCGCCCAGCGTGCGCGATCTGAATGCCAGGCGCGGCACCGTGTTCGGCCATGAACCGTGTGACACGCGCTAATGGCTCAATGTGATCATCCGACCAGATACCGAGATCATCCGGCGAGATGCGGCCCCGCGCCTCGACAGCGGTCGCCTCCGCGATCACCAGCCCGGCACCGCCCACCGCCCGTGATCCCAGATGCACCAGATGCCAGTCGGACGCCATGCCGTCAACGCTGCTGTACTGGCACATCGGCGACACCCCGATACGGTTGCGCAGCGTCACACCGCGCAGGGTAAGCGGATCAAACAGATGGGCCATCGTCGAGATCCTCCGGTTCGATAATGATCTGCTGTGTGTCCGCTTCGCCTGCCCCAATGACGGCAACCGCTTCGATTTCGACCATGTGCTCCGGCGTCACCAAATCTTTCACAGCGACCAGTGTGGTCGCCGGCAGGATCTCGGTGAAGAACTGCGCATGTACGCGCGAAACTTCTTCCCAGCGCGTGATGTCGGTGACGTAAATGCGTGTTTGCACCACATCTTCCAGGCTTGATCCGGCCTCCTTGAGCGCTCGCTCAATTTTGCGGATGATGTAGGCCGTCTGCGCGCCGGGATCATCCCCGCCGATCACCTCACCGTTTTCGTTGCTCGCCGTCGTGCCAGACACATAAACGACATCGTTCATGCGCACCGCGCGCGAATACCCAGCCTTCGCTTCCCAGGGTGTCCCTGAGGAGATGTTCTTCCGTTCGTCCATGTTGTTTTCCCTGTGATCTTCAGATGTGTGCCGCTCAAGCTGTTGTATAGGAGCCAGTCAAATGCTGGTGCGCAGCCCATTCACCCGTTCGTAGACGCCGCGATCTGGCACGCGCGGCGGTTGATCGTCGAGCGCGCCCTCGTGGAGCAGCACCTGTTCACCCCGCACAACAGCCACGCCCAGCACCGCGCCGTCCCGCAGCGCGGTGTAGGCCAAGTACGCCATCCGCACCGCCAACACGCGATCCTGATGTGAAGGCGCTGTGCCGCGCTGTCCGTGACCGAGCCGCGTATCGCGCACGCGAATCCCCGTCGCCGCGCGGATTTTCTGGGGCAGGACGCGGCTGTCCTCGATGCCTTCGGCGTGGAGCACCAGCGCATAAGTATCGCGCTCAATCGCGCTCAGGATGCGCGCTGCCAGCCAGCGATCATCATAGGCATATTCCGGGATCAATACCGCGTGCGCCCCGCCGGCCTGCGCCACCGCCAGTGCGATGAATCCGGTGGTGCCGCCCAACGTTTCGACGGTGAAGATCCGCCCGCGCAACGCCCGCGCCGTCGCCAGCACGCCGTCAATGGCGCGGTAGGCGAAATTGCAAGCCGAATCAAAGCCGAGGGTTTGCTCTGTGCCAGGGATGTCGTTGTCAATCGTCGTTGGGATGCCGACGCAGCGCACACCCCACCCGGCGAGCAGCGGCAGGATATACCGCAGTGAGCCATCGCCGCCGAACAACAGAAGGTTATCGACGTGTTGCTCACTCAGAAGCGCTTTGAGCCGCGCCGCTGCCCCATCGGCGGAAAGCACAGGTTCGCGGCTGGTATCGATGAGCGTCCCACCCTGCCCCTGATGCGGCAGCAGCCGATGTGGTGTGAGCGCTATCCACTGATCAGCGAATAAACCAGCGAACCCGCCAACCGCCGCCATGACCGTATCGCCGGACGCATCGGCCAGCTTCGCGTAAGCCAGCAGCGCAGGGTTGATTCCAGGTGCATCGCCACCACTCACGACGACGAGCGTTTTCAACGTTGATATTCTCCTCGCAACCGCCCCCGGCAATCATACATCATCGCATCAAAACCCGGCGAATCACACACGGGCAAAATCTCATAGAAACAATGATTTTCTGACGCCGTTCTAAGAACTTTTGTGCTATAATTAGAACAGAAACAGGCACAATCACTGAATGGGGTATTGATTTAACCACCATGAAGCCGACACAAATCAAGAAACTGCAAACCCGCAGCCGCCAGCTTCGCGCGCGGGTCATTGCCCCAAATACGCTGGTCGTCACCAGCCGCTCGAACCCGTATTCGCAGCACATTGTCACAGTGGAGATGGCTGGGAACGAAACGATCCGGGCGCGCTGCACCTGCCCATGGGCGCAGAACGGTGGTTATGGCTGCTCGCATGTGCTGGCGGCGCTGGCACAGCTTGCGGCAACCAAGCAGCGTACCATCAGCTTCTGGACAGATCTGGCCGATGCACAGCGCCAGAAACACCGCATCCTGCGGTTAGAGGGACGCGGACAGGACGGCGACATCTTCATCACCAGCCGCCCGACCAGCCGCTCAGCCTAACCGGGGAGACACTGCTGAGGGGTGCAATCCTGTGCACCCCTCGAACCTGAGGACCGATTACTCCCGCGTGGCGATCAGCTTTTCGCGGTTCTTTTGCTCTTTGATGCGCTTCTCGTTATTCAGGGTGCGCTTGCGCAGCCGCAGGCTCACCGGCGTGACCTCCAGCAGTTCATCTTCCGCCAGAAATTCCACCAGATCATCGAGCGACATCTGCCGTGTGGCATTCAGACGGATTTCCTGCGCATAACTCTTGGTGTGGATGGCCGAAAGCTGCTTCGTCTTGCACACATTCACCGCCAAATCTTCCGCGCGGATGTGTTCGCCGACGACCATACCTTCGTAAACTTCTGCGCCCGGCTCAATGAAGAACGTGCCGCGCTGCTGCACCGCCGTCAGGGCGTAGGTTGAAGCCGCCCCATCTTCCCAGGCAACCAGGCTCCCGAATTGACGCCCCGGAATCGGGCCGGTCAGCGGCTCGTAACCGTGAAACAGGCTGTGGATCTGCCCCATGCCCGCTGTCGCAGTCATGAAGCGGGTACGGAAGCCGAGCAACCCGCGCGTCGGCACCAGGTATTCGATGAAGGTGGTACCCGCCTCGCTACGCATATCGACCATCTGGCCGCGCCGCGCGCCAAGCAGTTCCACGACCGTGCCCGTCATGCCATCCGCGACTTCGATGTGGACTTCCTCGACCGGTTCCAGGATTTCATCAGTTTCGGGGTCGCGGCGGTAGATGACTTCCGGCTTGCTAACCTCGAATTCGTAGCCTTCGCGGCGCATCGTTTCGATCAAGATGCCCAGATGAAGTTCACCGCGCCCGCTGACAACGAATTTGTCCGGCGACTCACCGTCCTCAACCCGCAGCGCGAGGTTGCTGCGGGTCTCGTTATGGAGTCGTTCGCGCAGCCGTCGCGACGTGCCCCAGCCCGTTTTGCCTTCGCGCCCCGCAAATGGCGACGTATTGACGCCGAAGGTCATGCGCATCGTCGGCTCTTCGATGCTGATCGCGGGGAGTGGTTCGGGCAGCGCCGGGTCGGTGATGGTGTCGCTAATGCCGATGGCATCAAACCCACCGAAGGCGACAATATCGCCAGCGTGGACTTCATTGACCTCTTCGCGCGACAGGTTGTGATACGTGAACAGATAGTCGATCTTGCCGCTGCTGCGTTCACCCTGTTGGGTGATGCGCAGCACAGGCATACCGCGCTTCATGACTCCTGAACGCAGCCGACCGACCCCGATCTGCCCTTTGTAGTTATCGTATTCGAGCGTGGTCACCAGCAAACGTGCGGGCAGGCTCTCGTCAATCGTCGGCGGCGCGACCTCTTTAATGATGGTCTCGAACAGCGGCGCGAGCGTGTCGTCGAGTTGATCCGGGCTGTGGCCAGCGCGGCCATGCAGCCCAACCGCATACACAACCGGGAAATCGGCCTGTTCGTCGGTCGCGCCCAACTCCACAAACAGATCAAACGTTTCGTTGAGCACCTCTTCAGCCCGCGCATTGGCCCGGTCAATTTTGTTGATCACAACGATCACACGCAGGCCCATCGTCAAGGCTTTGCGCAGCACAAAGCGCGTCTGCGGCATGGGGCCTTCAACCGAATCGACGAGCAGCAGCGCCCCGTCGACCATATTCAGCACGCGCTCCACCTCACCGCCGAAGTCCGCGTGACCGGGCGTATCAACAATGTTGATCTTGATCCCTTCGTAGGTGACAGCCGTGTTCTTCGATAGAATAGTGATGCCACGCTCTTTTTCCAGTGCGTTGTTATCGAGAATTCGTTCGCCTGCCGCGTCGGCATTGCGAAAGACCTTCGTCTGTTTTAACATCCCATCGACCAGTGTGGTCTTACCGTGATCGACATGCGCGATGATCGCGATGTTCCGAATATCAGCCCGCGTCTGTGTCACACTGAACCTTTTCGCTTATTTGATGGCAAGTGATGGCGATCAAGGATTCTAGCAGGCAACTGGGCCGTCAGATAGTCACAGTTTGGCGGCGCTGGCTCTGTGGGATAAGCTGTGGGTTATCGTCCATTTTTCCAGCGCACATTTGGGATATTTTGGGTTAGAATATGGGAAATATTTGGGATAATAGTGGGATAAACGCGCTCCTTCTCGCCGTGATCATTATCGGCTTTGGGCTGGGGATATTTGGGATATTGCTGTTGGTGACCGCTTCCAACGGCATTGAGCAGAACATCGCCTACCAAACCCAACAAAGCGGCCAGGAGATCGCGCCGAGCGAGGCAGAAGCGCTGGCACTACTCGCCGCCGATGTCGAGCTGCGGGAGTTGCGCCAACAACGTAATTTCGCGCTGATCTTCGCTGGCGCTGGGCTGATCTTGATCGCGCTGGGTTGGTTGAGCTTGGACGCTGTGCGCAGGCGTCAAAACCGCGCTCGCCCGGCCACCGCCAGCAACTCCCCACCAGATGAGGCCGCCGACCCCGCAGAAACACCTTAGGCACGCCGAAATCATGCCAGATTTGGGCACATCAACCGAATGCCTAGCACTTGCTTCAGTTGCATCGTTACACAAATTCCAGTATAGTTTTGCTTGGCGCTGCGACAAAAATAGACTGTCCTCATATCGTCGTAACGTGATCAAATTACAAGCTGCGGTCTCGAACGAGCTTTTAGCTCGAGACAATTGACGAATTAGTACAGAGTGTTTGAGGAGATTTCCGTGAACAAGATTAAGCGTCTTCTGCCTGTTTTGCTGCTGATCGTCGGCGTGGTCGTCGTCAGCATGGGTGTGGCCGGTGCGCAGGATGATGACCTCACCTTCGCCATGGTTGCGCACGGTGGTGTCGAAAACCCCTTCTGGATCGTCGTGATTAACGGTATGGAAGATGCCTGCGAGCTGCTGAACGCGAGCTGCCAATGGCTGGCCGACCCCAACTTCAACCTGGAAGACATGGCGGGGTACTGGGATGACGCCCTTGCCCTGGATCCTGACGGTGTGGGCACGACCGTTGCCGACCCCGACGTGATCCGTGATGGTGTGGGCCGTGCGGTCGATCTCGGCCTGCCGGTGATCGCCTTCAACACCGCTGATCCGGGCGCGGGTACAGCCGATGCGCTGCCCCTGCTGTTCTACATCGGCGCGAATGAGTTCACCGGTGGCGTGAGCAACGCCCGCCGCGTGTTCGACGAAGCAGCCGCTGACGGCATCGAAATCGTGCGCGGCGTCTGCACCATCCAGGAACAAGGCCACAGCGGCCTCGAAGCGCGCTGCGCGGGTGTGGAAGCCGTCTTCGATGAAGAAGGTGTGCCGATTGACCGCCTGAACATCACCAACGACGCCGCCGAAACCGCCGGTATCCTGGCCGACTACTTCGCGGCCAACCCAGATACCAACGCCATCTTCATGCTTGGCCCGTCGCCCTCCACTGGCCTGAACCTGTACCTGCAAGAAGCAGGCCGCGAACCCCGCGAGCTGTACGCCACCAGCCACGATACCAGCGCCGAAATCTACCAGATGATTCAGGACGGCTTCCTGCTCCAGACCATCGACCAGCAGCCGTACCTGCAGGGCTTCCAGACCATCATGTGGCTGTACCTGAACAGCCAGTTCGCCCTCACCCCCGGCGGCGACATCTTCACTGGCCCTGGCGTCATTGACCTGAACAACGTCGATCAGATCATCACGCTGACCGAAGCCGGCTACCGCTAAGCCACGCGAAGCGTTCGTCATCAATTGGCTAGCCATCTGCGAGTGGGGTGCTTGTCCCGCCCCCACTCGCCTTGTCTTCGGACAACCCCCGAATCGATTTGCTGCTTGCTTGGTATAAATTTATTAGACAAGGAATGCCATCATGGGAGAACTCACCTCTCCCGCACCCGGAGGGGTACAACCAGCCGCCAGCGCGGCTGAAGACGCGCGGCGCGCGACGGGCCTGCGCGCCGCCATCTCGTCGCTGGTGGTCGCTGGGGTTTTGTGCTTGCTCTTTGCGGAACAAATTATCACCGGGTGGCTGCCGCTGGCCGAGCGCGTCAATATCAGCCGCCGCGATCTCAACTGGGTGGAACTGCTGGTCATCGTCGGGATGGTCATCTGGGGGCTGCTAACGCTGTGGACGGCCTACACCACCTGGCGGCGCGGCGCGACTCAAGTCGCCACCTACTTTGCAGATCGGGCATCGCGCCCGTCGCCCGCTGTGATCTTTAGCGTCGCCACCTTAGCGGTCATCGGTCTCGTCAGCCTGTTCCTCGCCGAACAGACGATCACAGGTTGGTTGGCCCTCGGCGAGCGGATCGACATCAGCCGCCGCGACATCAACTTCCCAGAAATCCTCTTAATTGTCTTCGGCCTGATCGCGGCCTTGGTCTCGCTGCGGACGTTTGCCGGCTGGGTGCAGCGCGCCACACCCGCACTCGCCTGGTCACAGTGGGTCTTCCTCGTCACTGCCATCATCGGCATGGTGATCGTCCTCTCTGGCTTGTTCGACACCCCGATGGCGATCCCGGCGGACGGGAGCAGCATCGCGGAGAATATCGCGGGCCTGTTGGCGCTTGTGCTCCCCGGCTTGATCATCTTTTTCTCCTCGATTGCCGCCTACCAGATCATCACCGCCGAAGTTGACACACGCGCAGATCAGGTGGTGCGTAACCTGCTCTCGCGCACGCCGGGCGCGGGGGCCATCGTCGGGTTCGCCGCGATTCTGATCTTCTTCGGGGTCGCCTCGGATCTGTTCTTGGAGCCGCGTGCGTTGGCGGGTGCGCTCACAACCAACATCACGCGTGGTGTGGTCGCCATCGGCATCACCATGCTGATGATCTCCGGCGAATTCGATCTGTCGGTGGGGTCGCAGCTCGGCTCGATTGGCCTGTTCTTCCTACTGACGATGACCGAAGGCATCTTCGGGCTGCCGCCGTTTTCGGCCATCCCCGCCGTGATCGCCACGTTCATCTTTGCGACGGTGCTCGGCTTCATCAACGGCTTTATCACGATTCGCACGGGGATACCCTCATTTATCGTCACATTAGGGACACTGCTCGCCTACAGAGCGATCCCGCTCGTGATCATCCCGGAGGGGCGGATTCTGCGCTATGCCGACTACCGTCTGCCGCCGCCGACCATCGAAATCAGCCGCGTGGTGATCCTGATCGGCGCGCTGCTGCTGGTTGCCGTCTTCGTGCTGATGGGCCGGCGGCTGCTGCCGCGCCTGTGGCGCGCCTACCGCGACCGTCACGAAAACTACACCAACGATACGGATGATTTCCGCGATCTGTACCTGTTCTTGACGGGGATCCGCTTCTTGATCACGGCTGTTGCGCTGGCCGCTGTGATCATCTTCCTGTTGCTTGGGGCCGTCAACCAAATCAGCCAGCTTGGCAGCCTGCTCGTCATCGATTTCTTCCAGTTGATGAATGGCCAGTTGGATTTTCTGCCAGGCGATGTGAACTTGCGCAGCGGCGTGATCTGGTGGTTCTCGCTGGTGATCATTTTGCAGTTCATCCTCACGCAGACGCCGTACGGCAGCTATGTGTTTGCCGTTGGCGGCAACCCGGGCGCTGCCCGTGCACAGGGCATCAACGTCAATTTCGTCAAGGTGATGAACTTCATCCTGTGCTCGTGGATGGTTGCTTTCGCCGCGATCATGGATGTTTCGCGGGTGCAAAGCGTTGATTCGACACGCGGTGACGGACTCGAACTCGAAGTGATCGCCGCCTCGGTGATCGGTGGGTCGCTGCTCAGCGGCGGCTACGGCAGCATTGTCGGGGCGCTGTTGGGTGTGCTCATCTTTGGGATGCTGCGTACTGGTCTCGTGCTGATCGGGCTAAATCCGCGCATTTTCAACGGCGTCATCGGCGTGATCATCATCGTGGCCGTCGTGATCAATACTTTCGTCCGTCGGGAAAGAAGATAACACCATGACTTCGGAAACGCAGACCTCACACGAAACACCGCTCGTCGAGATGCGCGGCATTGTCAAGACATTCGGCCATGTCGAAGCCCTGCGCGGCGTTGACTTTAAAGTGGATTATCATGAAATTGTCGGGCTGCTGGGCGATAACGGCGCAGGCAAATCGACGCTGATCAAAACCTTGACAGGCGTCCACACACCCACCAGAGGGCAGATTTACTTTGAGGGCAAACCCGTAGCCATCAATTCGCCGCACGAAGCCCGCGAACTCGGCATTGAAACCGTCTACCAGGATTTGGCACTCGTACCACTGCTGAGCATCGCCCGCAATTTCTGGCTAGGCCAGGAACTCACGCATCGCTACGGCCCGATCCGGGTGCTGGACAAGCAAGCGATGTCTGCGCGCACCCGTGAAGCGCTGGCCGACATTGGCATCAACATCCGCAGCGCCGATGAACCGGTGCTCTCGCTTTCGGGCGGCGAACGCCAATCCATCGCTATCGGGCGCGCCGTCTACTTCGGCAAAAAGCTGCTGATCCTCGACGAGCCGACCTCGGCGCTTTCGGTGAAGCAGACACAGGAAGTGCTCAATTACACGCGCAAAGCTAAAGAACGCGGCCTTTCGGTGATCTTCATCACGCACAATATTGCCCACGTCCATGAAGTCGCTGACCGCTTCACCGTGATTCGCGGTGGGCGCAAGGTTGGCGATTTTTACAAAGAGGAAGTCAGCGAAATGGAAGTCGCGCACATGGTGATGTCTGGCACGGTGCCGGAGCGCCTGCGCATCGAACATCCAGAGTCGCAGACGGCCTGAGCCATACGAAGGAGCAGAGTACGATCATGCGTTCGTTCAGACTCACAGCGTTGGTGGTGCTGCTCTTGGCGTTGGCCGCGTGCGCACCTGCGGATCTTGACATCACCCCGACCCTAACGCCCACCAATACACCCACACCGTCGCCGACGCCAGACCCGGCAGC
>JAADYY010000123.1 GCA_010092805.1 Chloroflexota bacterium
AGGCGGTCTTCAGTATCTGCTGTGTGCGCTTAAGCCGGGTCAACGGCGATCAGTTGACACTTCCCCGCCTAAACATCGAAGTTCGTGACGTAAGCGACTCCATCCGTGACGGCAATCGACTAATGATCTGCCACAGAAATATTCAAAGATTTATGAGCGTGAAATATCTTCAGAAACCTTTGCGGTAGACCATTAGTTCGCCTGTGATAGTTTCTCTACCGCTCTTCGAAACGTGTGCCTAATGCGCTGGGTGGATCAGAACGAAGCAGATTGGATAGGCGTTGCGCGATGGGGCGGGGGAGTAGCAGGAGCAACCGGCTGCGCCCCCGGCTCACAAGCAGCAGCGTTACAAGCATCAATATCCAGGGGAGACCATTGAGCAGGACAAAATTAAACTCAATTGGCTGACCAAAGATAATCAGCCCATTGGTTTGGATGTCTGACGAGATGGCCCGCAGTATGGCGAACAGATAGGCACCCAGCAAGACCCGGAACGGATGCCAACCAGCAAAGATCACAATGGCTAAGGCAATCCAGCCATCGCCTTGCATCGAGGGTGGGTTCGAAAGCCCCGGCTTGACATTGAGTGAATACGCTGCGCCCGCCAGACCAACCAACGCCCCGCCCGCAAGCGTATACAGATACCGTTGTCGATTGACACGTACCCCACGCGCGAAGGCGGCTTCTGGACGTTCGCCGATGGCACGCTGCACCATGCCGGGGCGGGTCCGGAACAGCCAAAACCAGGTCACGAACACCAGCAGGTAACTCAAATAGACCATCAGGTTCTGCTGGAATAGAATTGGGCCAACGATGGGAATATCCGCCAGGAAGGGGATTGGCAAGCGCGTGATTTGTGGGCCGGCAATGCGGGTGTAGTCTTGCCCAAGAAAACGCGCTAAGTCCGCACAGAGTATGGTCAACACAAAACCGACCGCCACCTGATCTTGCCGCAGCGTAATATTGGCAAAGGCGATGATCCACGCGACGACCGCGCCGGTCAGCATGGCCGCGATCAACCCGATCAAAATGCTGTTTGTCGTGAGCGCAAGCACAAAACCAGACATCGCGGCCAGCGCCAGACTCCCATCCAATGATAGGTTGATGACTCCCGCACGCTCATTGATGGTTTCACCCGTGCTGGCGATGATCAGCGGCGTTGCGTTAGCGACGATGCTGCGCAATGTATTTATGAATGCCTCGTCCATCAGGCTGATAAATCCCCCTGGGTATTGAATGATTGCTGGTTATCTTGGGCCTCAACGCTGCGCTGCTGATCCGCCGAATCTTCTCCGTCACCCGCAATACGGCTACCCCAAACTTCCCGAACCCCTTTGAACAGCAGCACCAGCAGCACCAAAGTCCCTTGTAGAACGCTTGCCAACGACGAGTCAAGCTGAAGCGAGATGCGCAGACGAGTGCTGCCTGATAGGATGGCGGCGAATGCGAATGCGATGATTGGCACCCACAACGCACGCACAGAAACCAGCAGCACAACCAGTAATCCCAAAAAGCCGATGCCACCCGAAGCCAACGGACGCAAACTATCGAATGTAAACAGCGCCCGATACGATCCAGCGATACCCGCCAACGCGCCACACACCACAAAGGCACTCAGTGCGACGCGCCTGGTCGGTACACCCAATAACAGCGCCGAACGTGTATTTTTCCCAACAGCCTTCAAGTTCAAGCCCCAGCGCGTGCCGTTCAGGGCAAAGAATATGGCGACAAACGCTATTGCTACGATGATGAGCGCGAGCAAACTTGTCGGAAAATCATTCGATATTTGTGGGTACAGAGTCGCCGGGGGGAAAGGGGCCGTGCCCTGGGCGCTGCCGCCGATGTCAGGCTCCCAGGGGCCGCTGATCAGATAGATCGAAAAAACATTCGCTAGGGCATTCAGCGCGACACCGCCGAAAATTTCATTGATCCCAAGCTGGATTTTCAGGAATCCCACCAGCAGTCCCCACAGGATACCGCCTACACCAGCGAGGAGGACGCTGCCCAGTAAGAGCAAGAACGATGGAACAGCGTTTGAGTCTAAATGGGTGTTCTGCAAAAACGCCATCGGGATAATGCTGGCAAAAACAGCGCCCATCATCATCTGCCCCTCAACGCCAATGTTCCACAGGCCCGCCCGGAATGTGACGACCAAGCCCATACTGACCAGGGTGAGACTGATGAAGAAATTCAGCACACCAGCGAAGGAACGATTGTTGCGAAAAGCACCCTCTAGAATTAGCTGGGCAACCTCAAACGGGTCGCGACCCACAGCGATGACGAGCAGCGCCGAGATCAACAGGGAGATGATGATGGGTGCCAGAAACAAGGCACCCTGCATGAAGCGTGATGATCGGTTTGTCACGTTGCTGAAAATTCCCCGCCAATGAAATGCCCAAGCGCATCGATGGTTAGCTGGCTGGTATCCGAAATCTCGTGGAGACGACCCGCATAAAACACGATGATCCGGTCGCTGTAGGCGACAATCTCCTCTAGATCGCTGGAACTGAACACAACAGCGGTTCCTGTTCGACGCCGCGCTAGAATTTGCGTCCAAACCCACTGTGCAGACTCGACATCCAGGCCGCGCGTGGGTTGTTCCAGAACGAGTAAAGCCGGTGCTTCCGGTAGGAGCGCCATCAGAACACGCTGCTGATTGCCGCCGGAGAGTTGTTCGATGAAGTCACTGCTGCGACCGCGTATGTTGTACTGGGTGATTTGCGTGTCCATCTTCGAGCGCGCACGCGGCCAATCCACAACCGGGCGGCGATCCATGACGAGGGCCATGTGCTCAGCCAACGTCAGCCCCGCGATTAAGCCTTCTTCAACGCGACCCGCAGCGCCAAAAAACACGCCCGCATCCATGAACGCACGGTAATTGTGCCGGCTCAGCGCTCGCTGGTCAACCTGGATGGATCCCGCGTCCAAGGGATGCAACCCGGCACACGCCCGCATGAACATTTCCTGCCCGCTGCCTTCCAGACCCGCCAAGCCGATCACCTCACCGGCCAGAATCTCCAGGTTGATGTCTGCGATGCTCAAGCGGCTGTCGTGCATCGCTGCACCTGCGAGTTGCAACACAGGACTCCCCAGTGATACAGCCTCAGGTTGTTTCACTTCCAACGCCTGGCCAAACATCATGGTCACCAGATCTGCTGGTGTGGTGGGCATGGCGCGCCTGCCCACCATCTGCCCCGCCCGCAGGACAAACACTTCATCGCACAGTTCAATCACATCTTCTAATTTATGAGAGACCAGTAAAACAATCAAATTGTCTTCACGTGCCAAATGACGCAGTGCATCGAATAAAGCCACTTTTTGTTCCGCCGAAATCCCGGTGGTCGGCTCATCCAAAATGAGGACTTTGACGCCTAATGAGAGCAGACGCACAATTTCTAACTGCTGACGTTGGGCGATGCTCAGTGAGCTGATCAAGGCTTCTGGGTCAAGCGCAAAGCCGAAACGCGCATTGGCGGCGCGCAGTTGCTGCTTTGCGACACGACGATTCGGCAAGAAGAGGCTGTCCAAGCGAAACGTGAAATTTTCCAGAACGGTGAACGCCCCCACATCAAGCGGATCTTGTTGCAACATGCCGATGCCCTGGGTGAGTGCTCCGCGCGGCCCGGTAAATGACGCTGTTTGACCATCAATCACGATCTCGCCGCTATCCGCCGGCTGATACCCGGAGAGGATTTTCATCAGCGTGGATTTGCCCGCCCCATTTTCGCCGAGTACACCAATAATGCGCCCCTCGTTGAGCATGATACTGATGTCGTTGTTGGCGTGAACAGGGCCGAAGCGCTTGTGGATGTGTCTCAGTTCGATGTTCATGATGGGGGATCGGCAATCATCGCTACAGTCTCAGGATGTGCCAAAGGTTAGCCCCATCGCTTTGAGCCAATTGCGATAGGCGATAGCCGTTCGGTCTGATCTCAGATGTAGTTCCTGTTGGAGGTCGAGCGGGAGGAGTTCCGGGCGCTGCGACTCGACAATTGGCACATCTTGAAACGCAATTTCATCCTGGAAGGCCCGTAATTCTTCCTCTGTCTTGTCGTAAGAGTGATTCAT
>JAADYY010000633.1 GCA_010092805.1 Chloroflexota bacterium
CGCGCCGCCCATCTTGACGAGCGTCAGCCCCGTGTTGATGATCTGTTCGCTGCCCACCGCGTCGATGACGGCGTCGAACTTGCCGCGCCGTGCTTCCAGTAGCGCGAGCAGCGCCGGGTCGTCGGGGGCGTAGGCGGCGGTCGCGCCCATCGCCAGCGCTTTGTCGCGTTTGTGCGGCCAGCGATCCACCAGGTAGATTTCGCCGAGGCCGAGCAAGCGCCCAAACTTGACGAAACTCAAGCCGACCGGCCCGCCGCCGTAGATGATGGCATCTTCACCGGCCTGCAAATTGAAATCGCTGAACGCGCCGTAGACCTCGCGCCAGGTGCACAGCAGCACGGCGTCCTCTAAGCTGAGCGACGGTGGTACCACCCGCATGATCTCGTGAACCTCGACCCAGCCGTGTTCCGGGGTGGCAACGCCATCTTCCACCATCGCTTGATGATCCCCGGCCAGCGTGTATTCGGCGAACCCGCCCCAGCCACTGCCGTAGGTCGCATCGGTGGTGTTGAGCAGCAAGCCGCCGACAACCCGGTCGCCGACCTTGAAGCTGCGCACCTTCTCGCCAACGGCATCGACCGTGCCCACGGTTTCGTGGCCGAGTAGCAGCGGATACTGCTCCACGCCGGGGAAGTTCCCCTGAATCAGCTTGCGGTCGGTCATGTTGCACAGGGCCGCGATCTCTGTTTTGACCCGCGCTTCATACGGGCCGGGGGCGGGTTCTGGCACCTGAACAATCTGTAGGGTGTCAGGTTCGGTTACCGCAACAGCAAACATCTGTTTTCGTCTCCATGATCTCTATGGCGATCAAAGCAATTTTTCGGGCCGCTCCAGGCACAGATTGCGGAGCGTTCCGTGATCATCAAGCTTGCATCAAAGTGGGTGGATTTTCAAACAAGTGATGGTCGGCAGTGTCGCAATCAGCCGGAATCAAAAAGGGGTGTGACGACGCCACACCCCCTGGATCAAGCTCTGTATCGTTGCTGGGTCGCTTACTCGGCGCTGTCCACGCGCACGACGCGCGGATCGGCGGGCGGGTCTTGAATATCGACCATGCCGCCGAGTGCTTCGGTGATGTAGTCGATCAGGATCTGACGTTCGCCCACACCTGGATCTTCGAAGCCGAACTGCTCAGCCGCAGCCGCCATCGAGGCGTAGCCATCGCCGCCGCCCAGCAGGAAGCCGTTGGTCGCCACGTTGAAGGTGCGCGACAGATCGCCCTGGGCTTGGTAGTCCTCCACCAGCACATCTTCGCTGCCATCGGCGCGGGTGATGATCAGCGTGCGGATGCGCGACGGCGTATCCAGCGACGCTTCACCATTGATGCCCGGACGGCTGGCATCGTATTCCAGGTACAGGCCAGCGACCTGCAAGAAGCCGCCGCTGCTGCCCGGCGCGTTGAAGATCGAGTTTTCCATCGCCGCCAGCACCTGATCGCCGGTCATTTCAACGACGACCATCGGGTTATCGAACGCCAGCGAGGTGTTGATCACCAGGCGGGTGATGTTGGGGCCGAGGATGGTTTCGCGGATGCCGCCGCCGTTCTTGACGGCGATGTCAACGTTGCGTTCTGGGAAGGTGTTGCGCGCCCACCACAGCGTCGAATCGGCGGTGAGGCGGCCCAGGTTGGTTTCGCGGGTGCGAGCGCCTTCGCGCTGGCCGTTGAGTTCAGCGGTGGTGGTGCCGATGACCTCAAACTGACTCTGAACCAGATCGGTGTTCACCAGCGAGTCGAACAATTCCACGAGATCGGCGGGCGGGGCCAGTTCCGCACCCACGACTTCGCTCAGCGCGGCGATGGCTTCATCGGTGGTCGCCACCGGGCCACTGATGGGGTCGATGTTCAGCAGGCGGCCCGCGTCATCGAACGTGACAATCAGGTGACCGACGTACAGGTACAACTGTTCCGTGTTGATCACCAGCACGAAGTTGCCTTCGCTGTCGCGGCGCACGGTGGGGTAATCGGCCTGGGCTTCGTCGCCTTCGCGCAGCAGGTTGAAGGGGCCGTCGGCCTCTGGGCGGGCCATGAAGCCGGTCGAACCCGCCGCGACGATGATATCGATGCCGCGCAGGAACTGCGCCGACAGCGGGTCGCTCGTCCAGTCTTGCGCGTGATCCAGCAGGATGATTTTGTTGATGCCCTGGCTTTCCAGCAGCTCAACCTGTTCCAGCACCTGACCAACCGCCGAGACGGCCTGCATACGATTCTCGTCCTGGCCGCCGTAGAAATCGAGGCCGGGCACCAGTTCTTCGGGGTTCAGCAGCACGTCGAACAGCCCGGCGGGTGCGCGCCCGATCAGGCCAATGCGCTCACCGCCCACTTCGACATAGGCGCTGCGGGCGACGTGACCAGCCAGCTCCTCGACGCTCAGGCCGTCCTCGCCGATGCGGATGGGCGGCACGCCTTCCGAGAGCTGCACGTTCGAGAAGTCCAGGTTGACGGCCAGGAACGGATAGTCGGCGGCGTTCAGCATCTGCGCGAACTCGTCGATGCCGCCGTCGAATTCGTGGTTACCGATGCCGTTGGCGAGCACGCCCAGCGCGTTGTACGCGGCGATGTCGCCGAGGCCGTTAGCACCCAGGCCCTCGACTTCAGCGGCGGCTTCGTAGAACGGCCCCGGCAGCACGTGATCACCGGCGGTGAAGTGCAGCGAGTTGCCGTTCGGGGCCAGTTGGCGCAGCCCTTCGAGGATGGTACCGTAGTTGAGCAGCTTTGGTTCCAGGGTGTTGGGGTCCTGGAACGAGGATTCGTTATCGGAGCTGTGCAGAATTTGCAGCGTGAAGGTGGTGTCGTCATCCTGCGCGCTGACACTGAACGCAGCGACCAGGGCGAGCAGCAGGACAAACATCAGGCTAAAACGGCGAAGCATGGTGACCTCCTCAAGCGAGTCTGATACTAATCAGTGACTGTACTCGACTCACGTTAAAGAATGCCCATGCCGGCTCGCTCATTGATGTTAAGCGTTGTTAAGCGCAGATAAAAACCACCCTGAACGTTCCCCGACTGCTCAGCCGTGTTCGATGGCGGCGCGCACGGTTTGGGCGGTTTGCCCGAAGTTCTCGCTGTAAATGTCGCTGGGTTGGCGTGGGCGCGGCAGCGGCACCCAGATATCGCGCACGATGCGCCCAGGCCGTTGGCTGAGCACCAAAACGCGATCTGCCAGCAGCACCGCTTCGTTGATGTCGTGCGTGACCATGACAATCGTCTGCCCGGCTTCCGCCCAGATCGCCAGCAAATCCTGGCTGATCTGCTCGCGGGTGAGGGCGTCGAGCGCGCCGAACGGCTCGTCCAAGAGCAGCACTGCCGGGCGCTGAATCAGGACGCGACCCAACGCAGCGCGCTGGGCCATGCCGCCGGAAAGTTCTGCCGGGTAAGTCGCCGCGAATTCCGCCAGGCCCAGCAGCGGCAGCAGATCACGCGCTGCTGCTTGCCGTTCCGCTTTGCCGATCCCCGCCAATTCCAGCGGCAGGGCGATGTTATCGACGACGGTGCGCCAGGGCATGAGGTTGGCGTCCTGGAACATCAGCGCGACGCGCGGGGATGGTGCGCGGATCGGTTCATCATCGATCAGCGCGCCGCCAGAGGTGGCAGGTTGCAACCCGGCCAGCGCCCGGATCAGCGTGCTTTTGCCGCTGCCGCTCGGCCCCACCAGCGCCACGAACTGCCCCGGCTCGATGGCTGTGGTCACCGGGCCGAGCGCGGGCAGTTCCTCGCCGTCCGGTTTCGTGAAACTAATCGTCAGGCTGCGCGCAACGATCCGGGCGGACATCGCTTGATCGATCCTACTCTGTCGCTGGCACCGCAGCCGGGACGAAGTCGTTGGTGTAGGCGGCTTCCAAATCGATCCCCGCGCTGATGAAATCCATCAGCAGCAATGTGTCTTGTGTCAGCGCCCACGAGTCCGGTTCGGTCACGCCCAACTGATCGGCGTCCCACAGTTCGATGGAAGCGAGCAGCACCTCAAATTGCAGCAGTTCCGCTGCGTCGAATTCGGCGCGCAAATCCTCGGCCAGCGCTTCCCGGCGTGCCGCGATGGTCGCGCGGTCGGCGTCAGGGTTTTCGGCCAGGAAAGCGACCTGTTCGTCAGCGGCGGCTTCGAGCGTCGTGCGCAGTTCTGGCGTCAGCGGCAGGTTATCGACATACACCGCGCTGATCAGATACGCCTGTGCCGGGTTGTTGATCGTATCGCGTAGGCCGCGATCAAAGCCGTCAACGACAGCGCGCACCAGCTCCGGATCTTGCGCGATGGTCGCTTCGTTGGTGATAACGCCATTCGAGACCATATCCGCCGCCGCCGCCACCGGAATGACCGTCACGCCGTCCGCCGCACCACATTCGCCCGCCGCCGCGCGCTGCGCAATTTGCAGCGGTTCGTTGTTCACGTAGATGACCGACGCCTCGACCGCGCCCAGGCACACGACATCCGGCGCGTTGAAACCAATCGGCTCGAGCTGTACATCCTGCTCCACCAGACCGTTGGCGGCCAGCAGCGCCAGGAACCCGGCATACGACGCGCCGAAGCGCCCCGGAATGCCGATGCGCCGCCCCACCAGATCCTCGGCGGAGGCGATGCCGCTTGCGGCGGGCGCAACGACGCCGACCGGGTATTGCTGGAACCACTCATACACGAACACGACCGGGCGTTCGTTGGCCCGTGCCGCGATCACCTGCTCGCCGCTGATGAGGCCGAACTGCCGCTCACCAACGGCGATCAGATCGACGCCGACCGGCTCGTCGCCGTGCTCGATCACCAG
>JAADYY010000124.1 GCA_010092805.1 Chloroflexota bacterium
GCGCGATGATCGGTGCCATGATTGACGACATGCAGCAGCACCTGCCACACGATCAGGTCTTTGTCCTCGCCATCCAGCGGCTTGTCGAACAGCATATCGTCCCGCAGCGCCGCCAGATACGCCCGCATGGTCTGCTCGACGCTGTCCCACTTTGCGCGGATGCTGGCCCGATCCGCAAAGCCCGCCGGACGCAGCGGCTCCGGGATCTCGACGCCGCGCAGCCCGCTGAACCAGGTGTCATCGACGCTGATCAGATGCACGACTTGATTGCGGACCGATCCATGTGCGTAGTCCACAGCCTGCGTGAACTGCGCGTCGGGCAGCGGCATGATATAACTATCCCAGATGTGGCGGTTTTCGGTGAAGTGGTAGTCAAAAAAGTGGCGGAAAGCGGCTGCATTCATCGTGTAAAACCTCCTTCAAGCTAGGCACAGAGAGATGATAGCACAAGCGTTCGACTAAAAGCGAAATCGCGTGATTGCGGCCCTTTGAGTTCGCCGATATTGACCTGGGCTAAGATCAGCGCTTGGCGCTCCCCCAATCTTTCGGGGGTTGGGGCGGCGCAAGCCTGATTGACATTTTTCTAAACTTCGCCTAAGCTTTCCCATAAGCGTAAGTTGATGTTTCGCGCAGCCCACAGGTGATTTATGTCCACGCTGATCATTGGCGCAGGCATGGCAGGTCTCAGCGCCGCCCACGCACTCCGTAGCGGCGGCCAACCCAGCACGATCCTCGAAGCCCGCGACCGCGTTGGCGGGCGCATCCACACCGACCGAACCCTCGCCGGCTTCCCGGTGGAGTGCGGCGCGGAATTCATTCACGGCGACTCCGCCCCCACTTGACTGCTCGTCGAGCAAGCCGGACTCCGCACCCGACATTGGCCCAAAACTGAAGACTCGCTGGTCCGGCTGGCAAATGGCGATCTGCTGACGCTGGCCGCCGCCCGCCAAGCCGACCCCGCGTTTGATCTGTCGCGGACGTGGGATCTGCCGGATGTGCCCGTGCGCCCCGACGACGAACCGCTCGATCAGTACCTGCGGCGGGTCGGCTTCAGCAACGCCGGATTGAGTTACGCCCGCCGATCCTGGGTCAACGCCGCCGGGGAAGCCATCGATCAGCTCAGCGCGCAGGTGTCGCTGGCCGAAATGCGCGACGAGAGCACGGGCGCGGGCGATTACCGCATCCTCGACGGCTACGACCGTGCGCTGGCTCCGCTCGCCGCCGATCAGGCCATCCGCTTCAACACCGTCGTCACGGCGCTTGCCTGGGATGATCACGGGGTGCGCGTCACCGCCGCCGATGGTCAGGTCTTCACCGCCGATCACGCGATCATCACGCTGCCGTTGGGTGTGCTGCAAAGCGACGCCGTCCGCTTCACGCCGGATCTGCCGCCGGAAAAACGCGGGGCGCTCCATGCGTTGCGGATGGGGCCAGCGCTCAAGCTGATCTACCGCTTCGCCGCGCCGATCTGGCCGCCGGGGGTGATGGCGCTCTACAGCCCGCTCAACCCGCCGATGTGGTGGACGCCGAGCGCAGGCCAACCCGACGCCGGGCAGGTGATCATGGCGTTTGCGACGGGCGATTGGGCGCGTGGGCTGATCGCGCTGGGCGAGGCTGGGGCGTTGGCGCAGGGGCTGCGCGTGCTGGCTGACGAGTTAGGCCGCACGCCGCCGCCGCCGTTGATAGCTAGGTGGGTCAACTGGGCTGCCGATCCTTACGCTTGTGGGGGCTACAGCGCCGCGCCACCCGGTGCGGCAGCCGCCCGTCAGATCTTAGCGCAGCCGCTGGCCGGGACGTTGTTCTGGGCTGGCGAAGCGACCGCGCCGAATATCTGGGCCGCCACCGTTCACGGCGCTTACGTGAGCGGGCAGCGCGCCGCCACCGAAATACTGAGCCAGTGTCCACATTGCGAGTCTTGATCATGTATAACAAACAGGATACCAAACAACTTGAGGCGGTGCAGGCCGCCGATCACGCCCATATCTTTGTCTCGCCCGCGCTGCCGCGCCACGCAGACCAGATCGAACGGCTTCAGTACCTCGTGTATGACCTCCCCACAGATTGTGACGACTGCCTGACCGCCGCTCACTATCGCGCCCAAATCGAGCGCTTCCCCGCCGGGCAATTTGTGGCGCGCACCGCTGATACCCATGAAGTCGTGGGGTATACCGCGTGTATGCGCTTCGACTTCGACCCCAGCAAGCCGCTCACCGAGACCTGGGATCACACCACCGGCTTCGGTTGACTGACCACCCATCACCCACGCGGTGCCTGGATGTACGGCGTCGAGTCGTTTGTGCATCCCCGGTATCAAGGCTGCGGCATCGGCAGCACGCTGATGGATGCGCGCTTTGACCTGGCCCGGCGCTTGAACCTGCGCGGGATGGTCGCCGGCAGCATGATCATGGACTATCACACGGTCGCGGACACCATGTCGGCGGCGCAGTACGTCCGTGAGGTGGTGGCCGGGCAGCGCTTCGATACCAATCTCAGTAAGCAGCTCCGCAAAGGGTTCCGGGTGCGTAACCTCATCCCGAATTACGCCTACGACCCGCGCACACTCAATTGGGCGGTGGCGATTGTGTGGCACAACCCCGCCTACCGCGCCGATCAGCCGATTTTGCGGGTGGCTCAGCCAGGGCGCTACATCGTGCCGCTCAGATCCAAGCGGGCGACCGCGACCCTGCGGCGGGTGCGCGCGTGATCGGGACGTGATGACTTTGCCAATGCCCAGCGCAGCGCTGGTGACTCACGCAGATGCGCTGATGTTTGAATTTTGCTCTGAGCTTTGACGAAATGTTCGTTGCTGATTGCCGAAAGGACAAGCGCGTTGCGCAATTGAAAATGAACGACAGCCAAGCTGATCACGACAACCAACTCATTCGCATTGTGCCGAGCGCCGCCCGCTACGCCGAACCGCTGGAGGTGTTGCAGCGGATCATTTACGACATGGAGCCGGACGACAACGAAGGCATTCTGCTGGCGGAACACTGCCGCCACCACCTTGAGATCTTCCC
>JAADYY010000634.1 GCA_010092805.1 Chloroflexota bacterium
CGGGTTGAAGTCCCGCTCCCAGGGCCGGGGGCACGGTCGCCGGTGGCTTCTAGAGCGGGATTGAGGGTGAGGGCCGCGTGCCTGGCTTGCCCCAGAATCAGAAGGCACCCCAATCGCCGTAGCCGTTGGGGTGCGCGCTGTGCCAGCGCCAGGCCGTCTCGATGATGCTGTGCAGGTCGGGGAACTGCGGCTGCCAGCCCAGCTCCGCCTGAATCGCGGCGCTGTCGGCCACCAGCCGCGCCAGATCACCGGGCCGCCGCGCCCCATACACCACCGGGATCGCCCGGCCCGTGACTTCGCGGGCGGCTTCGACGACCTGCTGCACCGAATAACCCGACCCGGTGCCCAGGTTGTAGCGGCGGCTGCGCCCGTCGGCCAGCGCCTCGAACGCCAGGATGTGCGCCGACGCCAGATCCATCACGTGAATGTAATCGCGGATGGCGGTGCCGTCGGGGGTGTCGTAATCCTGCCCGAAGATCGTCACGTGCTCGCGCTGGCCCAGCGCCGCTTGCAGCACAATCGGGATGAGGTGCGTCTCCGGGTCGTGATCTTCGCCGATGTGACCGTCGGGGTGCGCGCCCGCCGCGTTGAAGTAGCGCAGCGCCGCCGACTTGATGCCGTAGATCGGTTCCATCCAGTGCAGGTAGCGCTCAATGATCGCTTTGCCTTCGCCGTAGGGGCTGCCCGGCAGGATCGGCTCGTCGGCGGGGATGGGGATGGTCTGCGGGTTGTCGAACAGCGCCGCCGTCGATGACAGGATGAAGCGCCCGACGTTGTGTTCGGCAGCCGCCTCCAGCAGATACGACGCGGCGACGACGTTATCGCGCAGGTACAGCCAGGGTTTGCGCATACTCTCGCCCACCTGAATGTGTGACGCGAAATGCATGATGCCGTCGAAGTGGTGGGCGGCGAACACCGCGCCGATCTGCGCCGGGTTGAGCAGATCGCCGACGAATAGGGTCGCGTCGTTGTGTACCGCCTGACGATGCCCGGCGGCCAGGTTATCATACACGACGACATCGTACCCTTGCGCGATCAGCAGCGCGACGACGTGGCTGCCGATATACCCGGCCCCGCCGGTGACGAGAAGTTTGGCGCTCATGAATGTTATCCTTACAATGGTGCGAGACAATGGCTCGTTGAGACACAGCGGCGCAGCCCGCCACCGATCACGGGGCGGAGTTATTACTTTGTACACCAATTGTGCCGAAACTCTTATTTTCTGGCGATCTTGTGGCAGAGCCGGGCCGGCGACCCCGACACATCAAGGCTTGCGGCGGCGGTTCTTGGTTACAATCCAAGTATAGTTGAGTCGTACGAAATTATGGTCGATCATTTATTCATCAGCCCGAACAGTGAACTGAACAGCGAAAGACTAAGCGTATGACCACCACCCCGCTCACACCGAAAGCGATTCGGCAGATCATTCTGGAACAATCGAAGCGCGCGCATGTCGGGCACATCGGGTCGTGTCTGTCAGTGGCAGACATCATCGCGGCGCTGTACGCTGGCGTGCTGAACATCCCCGCGCCCGGCGACCCGGAACGGGATCGCTTTGTGCTGGCGAAGGGCCACGCCGCCCTCACGCTGTATGCTGCGCTGTACCTGAAGGGCTGGCTGAGCGCCGCTGACCTCAACACGTTTCACGGCGACGGCTCGCTGCTGGGCGTGCATCCGGAAGTCCACCTGAGCGGCGTCGATTTTTCGACCGGCTCGCTGGGGCAGGGCTTGACGTTCGCGGCGGGGGCGGCCCTGGCCGCGCGGATGCAGCGCTCGCAGCGGCGGGTGTTTGCGTTGGTCAGCGACGCGGAATGCAACGAAGGATCGCTGTGGGAAGCGGCGATGTTCGCCCATCATCACCGCCTCGCCAACCTCATCGCCATCGTCGATGCCAACCGTCAGCAGGCGCTGGGCTACACCGACGACGTGCTCAAACTGAACCCGCTGGCCGATCACTGGCGGACGCACGGCTGGGATGTGTACGAGGTCGATGGGCACGATGTCGCGGGGATGCAGTCGGTGATCGCCGGGCTGAACACCGTCGATGGCCCGCCGCACGTCTTGATCGCACACACGACGTTCGGCAAGGGCGTCTCGTATATGGAAAGTCAAATCCGCTGGCACTACATGCCCATGTCTGACGCCGAGTATCAGCAAGCGCTGGCCGAAATCGGCGTGATCGGCGCGGTTGCGGGCGCTAGCGCACAGACGAACGGAGCGGAGACCCGATGAGAAAAACATTTGCCAATACGCTGGTGGAGCTGGCGGCGCAGGACGACCGGATCGTGCTGCTGACGGGCGACCTGGGCTTCATGGTGCTGGAACCGTTCGCCGAAGCCTTCCCGGATCGTTTCATCAATGTCGGCGTCGCCGAGCAGAACATGATCGGCCTGGCGACCGGGATGGCCGAAGCCGGGATGATCCCGTTTGTGTATTCGATTGTGACGTTCGCCACGCTGCGCCCGTATGAGTTCATCCGCAACGGCCCGGTGCTGCATCAACTGCCCGTCCGCGTGGTGAGCGTGGGCGGCGGCTACGAGTATGGCAGCGGCGGCCCCACGCATCACGGGCTGGAAGATGTGGGCGTGATGCGGGTTTTGCCGGGCATGACCGTCGTCGCGCCCGCCGATTATCAACAGGCGCGGGCGGCACTGTTGGCGACCTGGGACTCGCCGCGCCCGCTCTACTACCGCTTCGGCAAAAACGATCAGTACGCGGTGCCCGGCCTCGATGGGCAATTCGCGCTGGGCCGCGCCGTGACCGTCCGCGATGGCGGCGA
>JAADYY010000125.1 GCA_010092805.1 Chloroflexota bacterium
ACGGCGGTGGCGGTCGGCAGGATGGCGCGGAGTTGGTCGAGGATCTCGTCGGTAAAGTTGACGGGTTCAGCCCACGTCAGCGAAATCGCGCCGTGCCAGGTGGTGGCTGTGCGCAACCCCACTGTGATGACGCCGGCGATGTTCGTCGCTTTGAAGTACTCACGCGACGCCGGGTCGGTTTGTGGGTCGTTCTGAACATCGCCGCTGATCAACATGCCGTCCGGGTTGGAAAAGACGCGGTTGATCGCAGGATATTTATCGATGGTCATCTGGAGTTCTGGGAAGTTCTCCAGTGGGTACGGTTGGCCGTCGCCGGTCTGGGCGGCACGAATGTCATATACGTCAGGGGTTTGCTCACCATTGGTGCTGTAGAAGTACCCGATGACACCGAGGGATGGATTGTAGCGGCTGAACAAGCCGGCGATGGCGTTCAGAATGCCTTGCTCATCATTGGCTTGCGAGAGCGCCGCGTTGACCGCCGCGAGTTGTTCGGCGTTGTGACGGGCCGTTTCTACATCAACGAAGGTGCGGGCGTTCTGCACCGCCACCGCAATCTGCGCGGCGAGTGTTTCGTACACACGGATGTCGCGTTCGGTGAAGCGGTCGCGGACTTCCGACTGCACATCGAAGATGCCCAGCAGCGTATTCCCGACCATCATCGGGCTGGCAATTTCCGACTTGGTATTGGGCAGCAGCGGGTTCGGCAAGAAGTCTTCCTTCTGCTGCGCATTATTGGCAACGACACCGCTCCGTTCGCGGGCGGCGCGCGCCACCAGCGAGTGAGGCGCATCCAGCGCAATCCGGTGCCCCGACGCTTTCATGCGGCGGCCCGGCTCGCCCGCGCCCGCAGCCAGCATCAGGGTGCGGCGACGCTCATCCAGCAGGTAGATATGGGCATGGTACAAATCGAAGTCGGCGCGCGCTTTGTCAACCACCGATTGCATCAGCTCGTCCACATCGAGGATGGTTGACGTGGCGGTGGTCAGGTCAGCCACCGTCTGGAGTTCGCGCGCCAACCGCTGCACCCGCACTTCCGCTTGTTGACGTTGGGTGTAAGCATTGATACGACGGGCGATGGAGTTGATGTGCGGTGTCTCTTCTAAAAGGAAGTCACGCTCTTCGGTATAGCCGATAGCGAGTGTCCCAGCCTGCTCGCCTTCCAGTATCAGCGGGGCGGTCAGCTTCCAGGGGGTGGTGAGGGCTTCGGCGTCACCGTAAATCGTTTCGTACAGCTCAATCCCGGCGACGCAGACATCAGGATACTGCATGGAACCGGGCAGCCGGCGGACCACTTTCGCCAGATACTCCGCCAGTGGCAAATCTTCATCACCATAAGCGCCCACTTCCTGGAGTGCGCTCAACTCCTTGATGCGTTCCTGCAAGCTGGAGCGTACGCTCTGTTCGGCTTCGTAAGCGCGGGCGTTCTGCACGGCGATGGCGATTTGCGCGGCCAGCGTGCTTTTGATCTGCACGTCTTCAATCTGGAAGCGGTTGACCTGCTTCGACTGCACATCCAGCACACCGATGAGCGTATCGCCGACGAACATCGGAATCGCCATTTCTGCGCGAGTGCCGGGGAGCATGGGGTTCGGCAGGAAGTCCGGTGACTTCAGCGCCTCGTTAGCGATCACCGGGGCGCGTTGATGCACCACGTTGGCGACCACTGATGCCCCACGTTCCAGCGAGATTTGGTGGCCACGCTTCAACATACGGCGGCCTGCTTCGCCAGACCCTGCCGCCAAAACGACGTTGCGCCCCGCCTCATCTAGCAAATAGATCTGGGTGTGATAGAGGCCGAAGGCGTCGCGGGTTTTGTCGACGATGGTGGGCAGCATTTCATCCAAGTCCTGGATGGTGGCTGCGGCGGTACTGAGTTCTGCGACCTGCTGCAGTTCGCGCGCCAGCCACTGCGCTCTTTGTTCTGCCGTTTGCGTCTCTACGAAGGCGCGGCGGTTGGCGACCGAAGCAGATGCCGTGAGCATCAGCGATCTGAGCAGCCCCAGCAATTCTGCGTCGAAGGTTTGCGGTTCTGACCAACCGAAGGTGATGGCACCCTGCCACCGGTTGTTGAAGTGCAGCGGTAGGGCGATGAGCGCCAGCGTGCCTGACTGGACAATGTACTGGCGACTCTCGTCGTCCACGCGCGCTTCGGTGCGCATGTCCTCAATGACCAGCAGCCCTGTGGGGTTGGACAAGACTGTCTGCAAGAGCGGTGTTTCGTCGCGCCGCTGATACTGATACGGTAAGCCGTCAACGGGGATAGACTGTCCATCGCCGGAACGCGCTGCCCGCATCAGCGAAGCCGTTGGCTCGCCCTGCTCATCATATTCAAGATAGTAGGTGAGCAGCGACGATGTACAGCGGTAGCGTTCCACAAGCGGGGCGACCGCCGCCAGAATTGCGTCTTCGTCTGCTGCTTCAGCGAAAGCAGCGTTGATTTCGGCCACCAACTGCTCTTGACGCCGCGTGGCACGCAACTGCTCGAAGGCTTGCGCGTTCTGCACCGCAATCGCAACCTGCCCGGCCAACGTGTTATGCACGCCCACATCGCTGGCGTCAAAGCGATCAATGGCGTCGGCCTGCATATCGAGCACGCCGATGAGGTGCTGGCCGACCACCAACGGGATTACCATCTCCGAAAGGGTGTCGGGGAGCAGGTCATTGGGGAGGAAGTCCGGGTGATTGTGGGTGTCGTTGATAATCACGGCTTCCCGGTTGCGCGCCGCCAAAGCCACCAGACCATGTGAGTCCAGGGCGATACGATGTCCACGCTCCTTCAACGCATGCCCGATGTCGCCGGAACCAGCGGCCAGCCCCAGGGTGTGGCCCGCGGCATCCATCAGGTAGATTTGGGCGTGGTACAGATCGAAATTGGCTTTCGTGAGGTTCACGACCCGGTGCAGCAGGTCGTCGAGGTCGGTGATGGCTGCGGCCTGCCGCGACACTTCCGCAGCGATCTGGAGGTCGCGGGTACGGCTGGTGGCCTGACGTTCCAGTACATGCAGCTGGTTGCGCATCTGTTCGACCAAATGGTCAAAATTTTCTAAGACGCTTGGGGGGGAGGCAGGTGGTTGATAATCTTGAATGGCCATTAGCTTCCTCTGACGTGCGTTTCGCGTATCTGCTGGCCGCAGCTATTCGGCGGCTAAAAATTCTCAAACGGGCACCACATAACGGCACACATCCGGGGTGGCCCGCAGGGTGTGTCAAGTAACTAATCCAATTCTAAAGGCGAATAGTCCTATGGAAGCATTGATGTCTCAGTTTTTGCGAGTTTGAAGATATAAACGCAGACGAATATACGCGCCTATACAAGGATCGGGCCAGCAGAATCTAAAGCCGCTAACCAGTACACAGCTAACAGCAATCATAATTCGCAGCGGGCGTGTTACTGGAACCTTACGAAAAAAACTCTGGTTCCTTAATGGCCAAAACAGCCACTTCCATATACAGTATTTATGACGTTACACATTATCAAACCCCGTATGCAAAATTTTTTCAGGAGAGACTCGATGAATCGTGCTGTGGGCATTTTCGTGTTGATTGTGCTCAGCCTGCTGCTGGTGGCCGCCCCCGCGCTGGTTTCGGCCCAACCCGCCGGGGTGAGCGTGACCTGCGATAACGGCGCTAGTTTTGACAACGGCGTTGAAATCATTGTCAATCAGATGCGATCCGGCTTCACCTACACTGCGACCGCCATCGGCATCAACGGCTTTGACCCAGTGCTGGCCGTGCTCGATGAAACGGGCGAAGGGCTGTGCAGCGACGACGATAGCGGCGCTGCGCAATACAGCGCCGACCTGCCGACGACTGGATCGGTGCGCGCCTCTGGGCTGAATGCGCAGGTGCGCTTTTCGCAGAACAGCGCCAGCGCCTTCGCCGATGTCTCGTTGGTGGTGGGTGGCTTCGGCAACCAGACCGGTGAATTCGTCCTGATCCTGGAGGGGATGGGCGTCACGCAAGCGGATAACATCGGTGATCCGTTTTCGGTGGGAATCACGCCGCAGATGGTGGCGTCTGGCGTGCCGCTGACTGTCTACATGATGGCGCGCGGCGGCGTGGGCCTCGATCCATTGATCTACCTGGCAGACCCCAGCAGCCTCGGCACGATTGCGACCGATGATCGCAATCAGCAGATTCGCTGCGATGACGCGGGCAACCCTAATCTGTGCTACGGGTCGTCGTCGAGCCTGAACAACTCGTCGGTGACAATTGCGACGGGCACCCTGCGCAGCGACCAGTTCGACGCGATGCTGGGCTTGTCGCTCGATGGCCTGCAACTCAGCAGCGTCCCAGACGAGAACATTCTCACCTATGTGATGACCAGCTTCCAGCGCCAAACGCAGGGCCAGTATCTGCTGGCGTTCCATGTGGGCACCGCAGAGGCCGTCGGGGGTGCGGGCGGCGACAGCAAAGCGACCGTGGGCCAACCGACCGCGGTGCCAACCCGCGTACCAACGACCCCGCCCCAGGTGGCAGACGGCGTCAGCGTGACCTGCGATAACGGCGCGCGCTTCGATAACGGCGTTGAATTCACCGTCGTGCAGATGCGCTCTGGCTTCACCTACACCGCCACCGCGCTGGGCATCGGCGGCTTTGACCCGGTGCTGGCTGTCCTTGATGAATCTGGCGAAGGGCTGTGCAGCGATGATGATGTCAACGCCTCCAGCTACCGTGCCACTTTGCCTACGACGGGCGGCGTCAACGGCAACAGCTTCAGCTCGCGCGTCCGCTTTGACCAGAACAGCGCCAGCGCCTTCGCCGATGTCTCGCTGGTGGTGGGTGGCTTCGGCAATCAGCGCGGCGAATTCGTCCTGATCCTGGAGGGGATGGGTGTCACCCAAGCCGATAATGTGGGGGATCCGTTTGCGGTGCGGCTCACCCAGGGGATGGTGAATTCCGGTGTGCCGCTGACCGTCTACATGATCGGTGCCAGCGCCAGCCTCGATCCATTGACGTATCTGTCGTTTGATGGTGATGTGGCGGTCGATGACTTTGGCGACGAAGTTCTGTGTGATGACGCCGGCAACGCCAGCCTGTGCTA
>JAADYY010000635.1 GCA_010092805.1 Chloroflexota bacterium
CAATCCCGCTCTAGAAGCCACCGGCGACCGTGCCCCCGGCCCTGGGAGCGGGACTTCAACCCGTGTTGCGCGCCCCTGCTCCCTGAGGCAGCAGGGGCCAGGGGATGCGGGCCAAACAGCCAGCCGATCCATTCGCCCCCATTTCCGAATGCGCCCTTGGCTGATCTCCGGTGGAATCCGGCGGCGGGATCTGCTATAATATGCGAACATATTTGCGAAATTCTGCCGTCTGAACCATGCACATCGACTACCTCTCGCTGACCAATTTCCGCAATTACGCCCGCCTGGAATTGAGCCTGCCCTCCGCGCGCCCGATTGTGCTGCACGGGGCCAACGCCCAGGGCAAAACCAGTCTGCTGGAGGCCATCTACTACCTGGCGACGGCGCGCTCGCCGTACACCGCCAGCGACCGCCAGTTGATCCATTGGCGGGCGGAAAACGACCCGCTGCCGTATGCGCGGCTCAGCGGTGAAGTGTCGTCGGCGCGCGGGCCGCTCAACCGCGTCGAACTCACGCTGACGCTGGATCGCGGCGCGGAGGGGCCAGCGCGCTCCAAGAAGCATGTGCGCATCAACGGCGTCGATAAGCGGGTGATGGATCTTGTCGGGCAGATCAATGTGGTGCTGTTTTTGCCGCAGGATCTGACGCTCGTCGAGGGCGCACCGTCGGATCGGCGGCGCTTCATGGATCAAACACTCGGCCAGGTGGATCGGGATTATCTGACGGCGCTCGATGTGTACGAGAAGACGCTGCCGCAGCGCAACGCCCTGTTACGGCGCATCGCCGCCGGGCAAGCCGACGCCCGCGAACTCGGCTACTGGGATGATCAGTTGGTCGCGGCGGGCAGCGTGATCATCAGCGGGCGGCAGCGCTTCCTCCGCGAACTCGAAGGCGGGGCGCAGGCCGCCCACCTCGATCTGACGGGCCGCCGCGAGACGCTCACGCTGCGCTATCAGCCGAGCTTTCTGCCCACGTTCAACGGCGACGGCCAACTGTCGTTTGAGGCGCTGGGCCTGGATTTACACCGCGACCTGCCCGCCGACCAGATCGCGCCGCAGTTCGCCGAGCAACTGCGCGCCCAGCAGGCCGAGTCGATCCAGCGCGGCGTGACGCTCTGCGGGCCGCACCGCGACGAACTGCGCCTGCTGATCAACGACCGGGACGCCGGGCTGTACGGCAGCCGGGGGCAGGCGCGCACGGCGGTGATGGCGTTCAAGCTGGCCGAACTCGCGTGGATGCGCGCGCAGATCGGCGAGTGGCCGATTCTGCTGCTCGATGAAGTCGTCGCCGAACTCGACGCGGGGCGGCGGGCGTACCTGCTGGAACGCATCGACGGCGCGACGCAAACGCTGATGACGACGACCGAACTCGACATCTTCACGCCGGAATTTCTGCGCCGCGCCGCTATCTGGCGCGTCGTCGATGGGCAGATCAGCCCGAACGAAGCGACCAGCGATCCTTAATCTGCACTCGCTGGTTGTTCGGTGGGGAGCCAATCGATGCAGTCCGGCGGCTCGTAGTTGCCGCTCACGCGGAAATCGTAGCACTGCACGAAGTAATTGTGATTCGCCCCAACCACAAAGCCCACCATCCCGATCACGAGGGTGATCAGCACCAGACTGACAAGCATCCGCCGGGGCACCAGCAGCATCTCGGCCTGCACGATCAGCAGCACGGTATACAGAATGTAGGGGAAGCTGGCGAGCGTCAGAATTTGCGTGATGATAACGATGACGGTGACCAGCGGTGCCCACTGGCGTGTATCGGCGGGCACCAGGGCCGACACCACCAACCACAGCGTGGGTATGAGCAGCGTGAACAGCCGCCAGCCACCAAACGGACGGCGCGCTGTGGGCAGCGCCAGCGATGCCAGCAGCACCGCGCTGCACGCCACCCACACAAAGAAGAACTTGCTGAAAAAGATCGTCTCATAAACGCCCAGGTTGAACGACAGATCCCAGGCCGCGACCGACAACCCCACCGCCGACAGCAGGAACACCTGCACGTCTGGCGGGATGTCATCTTCTTCGCCCAGGAGCGTCGACAGCGGCAGATCGTCTTCTGGCGTTGTCGCATTTGGCGTTTGATCTGATGGTTGGTTCGCCGTGTCGTTCGGCAATGGTGTGTCCATGATCTCTCCCCCTCAATAGGCATCGTGGTCCGCTTGTGCCCGCCGATTATGCCACGTGTTGCGGCGGCTGGCGCAAATGGAGTCAAAAACGGGGCGTGCTGAATGTCGCGGATACAGCCTGTCAATTTGACCTGCGCCGGGGCCAGCATCGCCTTGATTTTCACCACGCCCCTGGCTGGTTGGGGGGTACTCTTGGGGGCACGCTGCGGTATAATGGATCTATATCGTCCAGTGAGTGCAGCCGTGATCTGCCTGTGAATGGGGCGCATCTCATCGGCTGCGGTGAGGTTTGTCGATGCACGGCAAAACAATCAAAGCAAAGTTGGCGCTCGATGTGCGCGACCGGGGGTTGGCGCAAAATTATGCCAGCCGCCTGCAAACCCTCGGCTTCCGCATCCTGTCGATCACAGCGAGCGGGGTGGCGTTTGCCGGGTCTGCGGAGCAGTTTTCCGGCCAGCTCACCCTGACCATTTCGGAAGATGCACGGCAGATCACCGGCGAACTCCCGGCGGATCTGCGCGGGCATGTCGAGTCGGTGTACATCCCCACCGAACCGACGTACCACCCGTAGCGCGCAGCCCGGCACGCCTGCGGCACGCACCGGAAGCAGGGGAGAATTGATGACCGAACACATTCACGTGCGCCTGGTCCCGAAACCCGCCAGCGGGCCAACGCTCTTCAGTGCGCAGGCGTTCACCACGTCCGGCGTGGGCGACCTGCGCAACAACCGCGATGCAGCGGGCCAAACCTTCGAAGCGGCGCGCCGCCTGGGGTTTGAGGCGCGCCTGACCCCGCTCAATGCCGTCGAGGGTATCGTTTCGGCGGATCAGTTTGAAGCGACGTTCCAGGCGACGGTGCGTGAAGTCCGCGTTGAGGGCGACGCCGGGCGGTTGTCGCTGGCCCAAACCAGCTATCTGACGGCGCGTGGGGCGCTCATCGTGCCGGAGGTGCTGCAAGAGATGGTCGATTTTGCCTATATCCCCACGCCGCCGACTTTTTTCGCCCCCACGATCATCCCGCCGAACACGAGCACCTATCATCTGCGCCTTGCGGATGTGATGCAGGTGCTGGGTGCCAGCCGCTGTCACCGCAACGGCTGGACGGGGCGCGGCGTGCGCGCGGCAGTGATCGATTCGGGGTTTGCGCGGCACCCGCACTTCGAGCAGCAGGGCTACACGATCTCGCGCGTCAGCCCATCGCCGGCGGAGCACGCCCTCACCGACCCGCTGGGGCACGGCACGGCGATCAGCGCGAACTTGCTGGCGCTGGCCCCAGACTGCCACTTGATCGGCGTCAAGCAGGCGGGGGTGAGCGCGGCGGAAGCGCTCGAAGCTGCCCTCACCCGCGAACCGCACGTGCTGAGCTGTTCGTGGGGCTGGGATGTCGATACGCAGTCGATTGAAGAACTCCAGCGCGAGGACGCCAATACCTACAACGAACTCAAAGATGTCATGCGGATTGTGAAGGCGGCGGTCAATGATGGCATCGTGGTGCTGTTTTCGGCGGGCAATGGGCATCATTCGTTCCCGGCGGCGCTGCCCGATGTGATCGCGGTGGGCGGCGTCTACGTCGATGAGCGCGGCGAACTGAGCGCGTCGGATTACGCCAGTTCGTTCACGAGCCATCTGTTCCCAGAGCGCGCCGTGCCGGATGTCTGTGGGGTCGTCGGCGAGCGCCGCGAGGGGAATTCACGCCCGAAGGGGCATATCATGCTGCCCGTCCCCAGGGGCAGCGCATACGAAGGCGATAACCTGCCCAGCACCATGAGCCGCAAGGGCTGGGCGCTGTTTTCCGGCACCTCGTCGGCGACGCCGCAGGTGGCCGGGGCCGTCGCGCTGATGCTGTCCGCCAATCCCGATCTGTCGCCCGAAGAGATCAAGACGATCCTCACCAGCACCGCGACAGATGTCAGTGCTGGCCAGTCAGCGATGGGGATTCCGGCGGAAGTCGGCTACGACGGCGCGACCGGGGCTGGCCTGGTTGATGCCGCGCGCGCCTGTGCCCACGCCGCCGCCATCCGCCGCGAACGGGCGTAGCCACCCCGTCAACGACCACCCGCTGAAGCGGGTGGCTTGCGAGAAATCGTGAGCACAGGTTGACCAGCCGCAGCCCTTCGGGGCTACGTTACGGGCGAATGG
>JAADYY010000636.1 GCA_010092805.1 Chloroflexota bacterium
GGAACGCCGCGCGGACGAACCGGTCATTGGCCCGGAGCAGATCTCGCCGCTGGGCGGCTGCCTGCAAATCGTGCGCACCGTCGTGATCAGCGTGCCGCTGTTCCTGCTGCTGGGCGTCGGCCTCGTGATCGGCGGGCGGGCGGCGGGTGTGCTGCCAGCACCCGACTCTGCGCCCAGCGGGACAACGACCGGGACGCTGGACGACTGCCCGGCCACCGCCGCCGACTGGTGGGCGCGTCAGCAGGGACCATTCAACGCGGTGAGCGCCGCGCTGGTGCCCGTCAACAGCCTCCCCCCCGCCGCTGAACCACCCGACGACCGCGCCCGCCGCGCCAGGGAAGCGGCGGGCAATCTCCCGGCGGATTGTCTGCCCACGCTGCAACCCACGCTGGTGAGCGGCCTCGATGCCGGCGTCCGCGCGTTTGAGGCGATCAGCACCAATGATCAGGCGGGCTATACGCAAGCGCGCGACGCAGCGATCACAGACCTGGGCGGTGTGCTGGTCGGGCTGTGGGCGCTGGATGTCTTCACCGGGCCGGAAGCCCCCTCACAAGCGGCGATCCCGCGCGGCGGGGGTGACGGCTGTAACGCCCCAGATTGGTGGAACAGCGTCAGCGGTGCCTTCGACCGCTTCGAGACGCGGATCGCGGCGGTCAACATCGCGGACGCCGCCGCCGCCGGGCAAGCGATCATCGAGCTGGAGAACGACCGCAGCACCGTCGCCAATTTCCCCAACCCAGCGTGCGCCAGCGTCCTGCGCGATCAAATGCTCGCCTACATGGACAGCTACCTCAGCGTGATTGACGAGGCCGCCGCCGGTAACCTCAGCGGGGTGCCCGCCGACGCTCAACGTATCCGCGTGACAGTGGCGGCGTGGGCGGCGTGGCTCAACCTCCCCGCTTAGATCGGCGAATGCCACGCACCGAACGGCTGGCGTTGCTGGCGATTCTGCTGCTGGCGGCTTTGCTGCGCTTTGCTGACCTCGGCCAGATCGAACACAACGTTGATCACGCCTACCCGATCTGGCAGGCTATGATGACGCTGGATGAGGGGGCGCTGCCGCTGGTGGGGCAGGGGACATCGGTGCTGTTTGCCAACCCACCGCTGACGGGCTATCTGTTCGTGCCCGTCGTCGCCCTCACGCGCTCGCCGCTGGGGGGGTATGTGCTGGTGATTGCGCTGAATACGCTGGCTGTGCTTTTGGCGTATCGCACTGCCCACCTGATCATCGGGGCGCGTCTGGCGTTGATCGCGGCGGGGCTGCTGGCGGTCAACCCCTGGGTGATCGAGTACAGCCGCACCACCTGGGTTCAGAGTCTGCTGCCGTTCTTGACCTGCGCGCTGGCATGGGCGCTGTGGCCGGTGCTGCTGGGCCGCGCACGTCATCGGCAGCGACGGCTCGTCGTCGCGGTGCTTTTGCTGACCGCCGCCAGCCAGACGTATTTACTTGGCTTCGCGCTGGTGATTCCGGTCGCGCTGCTGATCGTGCTGTTTTGGCGACACGTCCCAAAGCGGGCGGTGATCATCGGGGTGGCGCTCTTTGTGGGGGCAACGGCGCTTTATGGGGTTGGGCTGCTGCGCCAGGCCGGCCAGATCACCGCGCAACTGGCGGAATTCACAGCCGAGCCAGCGCGCCTGAGTGGTGAAGCGCTCAGCCATGCGCTGCGGCTGGTCAGCGGTGCCGATTACGCGGCTGCACGCGGGACACAAGCACCCAGCGCAGATTCGACATTGCGCCACGACCTCAGCCAGAGCGCTCACATAGCACTCGTGATCGCGATCATCGTCGGGGCGGTCGCGGCCCTGCGTTCCATTCGAGCCGCTCCGGCCCGGCGGAATTCGGGGGCGGTCATCATCTTGATCTGGTTTGGGCTGCCCATCGCGCTGATGAGCTATGTGGGGCAGGCTGTCCACCCGTTCTACCAACTGATTGGGCTGCCCGCCGGGCACATCCTTGCCGCCTGGGGGATCGGTGCGCTGCTGCGCCCACACACGCGCCTCGGCGCGGCTGTCCTGCTGATCATCGCTGTCCCGTTCACGCTGCTGATGGCGCTCAACAGCCTGCGCTATGCCCAGGAGACCGCTGCGATCCCTGGCGCGCACGGCTTGACCGCCCTGCCCCTCGATCACGGGCTGCGGCTCGGCACAGCGATCAACGCGGCGCTGCCGGAGGCAGGTGTCGTGTTCGCCGAGGTGGACGGCTGGATTCTGAGCAGCTTCGCCGGGCGTCCGCTCGACTTCCGCCGCGAAGCGCGTGCGCCGTTGTTCAACGTCGTCCCGGCGATGGGCGGCGTCTATGTGGCAGCCCACACCGATCCATCAGATCCATCAGCAGCTGTCATTCCGCAGCTTGCGACACGATCTGCCGCGCTGACTCTGCCCGATGGCGTGACGCTGACCGTCGATGCCTTCGCGCCCAGCCCGCACGATCCGCCCGGCGCACGGCTCGACATACCAAGCGAGCAGGGGATCACGCTGGTGAGCTTCACGCTGGCTCCGCGCTCGCTAGATCAACGGGAGGGTTGGGATCTGACGCTGTATTGGCGGGTGACGGCACGCATCGACGGCATCGATGGGTATCTGTTCGCGCCGTTCGCGCATGGCTTTAACGCTGACGGTGCCCGTGTGTTGATCAGTGACGGGGCGGCAGTGCCTGGATTCGATTGGCGCGTCGGCGACTTGCATGTGCATACCCTGACCATCACACCGCCGCTCGATGCCGTCGGGCCGCTGACACTGGCCGTCGGGCAGTATGACGCCGGGAATCAAGCCAATGTGATCTTCCGCATCGGCGCTGGGGCTTATGCGCCGATGATCACGCTGCCAGAGCCGCTTGACCTCGATGCGACGCCGTGATCGGCGCGCAGTGGTGCGGTTGCGGTGCGCTGTGCCAGAGAACTATAATCTGACCGTTTGCAGTCACACATAACAACAGGAGGTCTTTTCTTGGATCTGTTTGAGTATCAAGGCAAGCAGTATTTCGCCCGCTTCGACATCCCGGTGCCGAACGGTGGCGTGGCCGATACGGTCGATGAGGCCGTCGCCCACGCCGAGCACATCGGTTATCCGGTGGTCGTCAAGGCGCAGGTGCAGGTTGGCGGGCGCGGTAAGGCGGGCGGCATCCAGCTGGCGAATAATGCCGACGAAGCCCGCTTGCACGCCGGGAACATCCTCGGCATGGACATCAAGGGCCACACCGTGCGGCGGTTGTGGATTGAGGAAGCGTCACAAATCCAGGAAGAATATTACGCCTCGTTCACGCTGGATCGCAGTGCGAAGCTGTATTTGGGGATGCTGTCGGCGCAGGGTGGCGTCGAGATCGAGCAGGTGGCGGCGGAGTCGCCGCAGGCCATCGCGCGCATTCACATCAACCCGCTGGATGGGCTGACCGAACCCGCCTGCCGTGAATGGGTGGCGCAGGCCAAACTCAACCCCGCCGCCACCGCAGGCACCGTCTCGATTCTGCTCAAGCTGTACCGCGCCTTTGAGGACGGCGACGCCGACCTCGTCGAGATCAACCCGCTGATTCTGGCGCAGGACGGGCGCGTGTACGCGCTGGACGCCAAAGTGACGCTCGACGACGCGGCAGCGTATCGGCACGAAGAGTGGCAGTCGTTCGGCAAGATCATCAGCGAGGATGAACGCGAGCGGCGCGCGCAGGAACGCGGCTTGCAGTACGTCGGCCTGGACGGATCGATTGGGATCATGGCGAATGGTGCGGGGCTGGCGATGAGCACGCTCGATGTCGTCAACCAGGTGGGCGGCGACGCGGCCAACTTCCTGGATATTGGCGGCGGTTCGGGCGCGGATGTCGTGCGCGCGGCGCTGGAAGTCATCAACAGCGACCCGAAGGTCAAAGCCATCTTCATCAACGTGTTCGGCGGCATCACGCGCGGTGAGGAAGTGGCCGCCGGGATCATCGAGGGGATGCAGGGCGTCGAACTCAACTCGCCGGTGGTGGTGCGCTTGGACGGCACCAACGCCGAAGAAGGCCGGGCGATCTTGGCGGCCAACGCAACCAATATGCTGTACGTAGAGCCGACCATGCTCGACGGCGCGCGCAAAGCCGTCGCATTGGCAGGGGGCAGGTAATGGCGATTTGGGCAGACGAAACCACCAAAGTCGTGGTGCAGGGCCTCACCGGCAAGCAGGGCCGCTATTACGGGCTGCGCAACCGCGCCTACGGCACCGACGTGGTCGCGGGCACCAACCCGAAGAAAGCCGGCGAGGATGTTGAGGGCGTCCCGATTTACGCGACGGTCAAAGATGCCGTTGAGCAAGCGGGCGCGAATGCCTCATTCGTGATCGTGCCGCCAGCGATTGCCCCCGCCGCGATTCTGGAGTCCGCCGAAGCGGGTATCGGGCTGATCGTGTGCGTCACCGAGCACATCCCCATGCACGAAGAGGCACGCACCTATAACCGCCTCAAGCGCGATTTCCCGAACACCCGCCTGATCGGCCCGAACTGCTCCGGGATCATCACGGCGGGCAAGGTCAACATCGGCTTCACGCCGAACAATGTCGCCAAACCGGGCGGCCCGGTGGGCGTGGTCAGCCGCTCCGGGACGCTGTCGTATCAGGCGATCTACGAACTGACGCAGAAGGGCATCGGCCAGACGACGGGCGTCGGCATCGGCGGCGACCCGGTGCCGGGCACCAGCTTCATCGACTGCCTGCAAGCCTTCGAGGCCGACCCGGAAACCAAAGGCGTCCTCATGATCGGCGAGATTGGTGGGTCGCAGGAAGAAGAAGCGGCGGAGTTCATCAAACATGAGATGAAAACGACGGCGGTCGTCGCCTACATCGCTGGCGTGACCGCGCCGCCGGGCCGCCGGATGGGTCATGCGGGCGCGATTGTCTCTGGGAATGTGGGCACCGCTCAGGGCAAAATTGAGGCACTGCGCGATGCGGGTGCCAGTGTCGCCGAGAACCCGACCCAACTGGGCGATCTCATGGCGGAACGCCTCGCCAAAATGATCTGATCACCCCGACGCGCGGATCGATCTCCTCGTATCGCTTGATACGGGGGGATTGTTGTTTGCGCAACCGGATCAGGCGGGCGGGGAGGCCGCGCCGACCCACAACCACGCGCCCATCTGCACGAGCAGCAGCGCGATCATGGTGAAAACGCTGGGAAACGGCGACTCCGTTCGCGTGTAGCGGCTGAATCCCCAGATCACGAGCGGCAGCACCGCAAACCCACCAACGATCACGGGGGTGGGCAGCGCTGCCACCCCACCCCAGATCGGCGCGGCCAGCAGCAGCCAACTCAACGTGTAGATCAGCGCTGTGGCCGCGTAGATCGCCCGCAGCCGCCCCGGCGTATGCTGGGTCGCCAGCGTGAACTTGCCCACCTGCGCATCGGCGTGGCGGTCGGCCCACGTCGTCGCCAGCAGATTCGTGAAATCCAGCAGCATGAACGGCACGCACGCCGCGATCACACGCGGGTCGATGCTATCGGTTTGGGCGGCAGCGGCGTACACTGGCAGCAGCAGCCCACCCAGAAACGCGTTATCGGCTTCGCCCCAGCCGCGCCAGGCCAGCTTGAGCGGCGCGAGCGAATATTGCCAGCCGCCCACCGCCCCGGCGATCAGCAGCAGCAGCACCACCGGACTCAGCAGGCCGAGCCACAGCGCGATCACCGCCACGATCAACCCGCCGATCAACGTGACCCACGCCGCTTGCAGCGCCAGGGCGCGCGGCACCTGCCCGCTAGGGAGCACACCGCTGCCCCCGGAATACGGCGTCAGGCGCGTGAGCGCGTCGGTGGCGTAGTCGGCGTACTCGTTGGTGTAATGGATCGAGAGGGAAACCAGCAGCAGCGCCGCGAACCCCCACGCGAAGGCCGCCGCGTCGAAGCCGCCGCCGAGCGCCCACGCGATCAGCGCGCCGTAGATGTACACCAGAATCACACTCAGCATGATCACGGGGCGGGCCATCCCCCACAGCGCCCAGGTCGTCTGTCGCATCCGTGCAGTCATCGTTCTGTAATCGCTCCATACAGCGCTCTCTTTCGGCTGCGCTGCACGATACGCGGACGATCTTAGCTAGCGATGAAGGGAAGGTGACAAATTCAGGGGTAAAGTGGGTGGGCGCGCGGGAGTCGATCAAAAACGGGCGGCGTGCGCAGGGACCCCCCACACACACCGCCCGCTGCCCAGGGCATGAGATCAATGCTCACACGCCGGGGCAAGGCTGCAAGTGGCGTTCAGCCAGCTTGCACTTACTGCATATCCATGGCCGCAGCGGTATCCAGCCATTCGGTGATGAATTCTTCGACGAGTTCGGTGTTATCCGCGTTTTCCATAGCGAAGGCCACCCACTCATCGGCCAGGTCGCGGTTGTCGTCAATCCATTCAGCGGCCTGATCCTGAATGTCGTCGTCGCTGTCCTCGCCTTCCTGCATCAGCACGTTCTGCGCCGCAATGTCACCCAGCGGGATTTCGACGACGCTCAGCAGTGCAGCGACCGCCGGGTTGGCACGCAGGAAGTCCACGTTCGCCACCGCGCGGATGTCACTGCCGATGAAGCCCATCTGGCACGGGTCTTCGGTGCAGCCCGCGACGCCTTCGACCGGTTCCACACCCTCAACATCGGGGGTCGTCAGCCACACCACATCTTCGCCCGGCACCATTTCGTTGATGGTCCAGTTGGGCGTCCAGGTGTAGAAGAAAACCGACTCACCGCGCTCGAAGCGGTTGAGGGTTTCGCTCATCAGCAGCGCGTAGTCGCCCTGCACGTGGTTGATGGCATCTTCCAGCTCAAAGTTCGGCAGGTGGTTTTCGTTGATTTCCACCGCGCAGCCCCAGCCATCGTTGCAGCCGGTCAGGTTGGCCGCGCCATCACCATCGGTGTCGAACAGCGCCGCAATTTCCGGATCAGCCATCTGAGCGATGCTGGTGATGCCGAACTCATCCGCCGTCGCCTTGTCGATCAAGTAGCCCTGGAGCGCACCAGCGCGCACCTGGAAGCCGACCGGGATGGCGCGGCCCAACACATCTTCGTCGGTGAGGAAGACGCCGTGCAGCGGCAGCCAGCCATTGGCCCACAGATCCACGTCTTCACCCTCGGACACCGCCTGGTAGAAGACATCGGCACCCAAGTCACCCACGACGGTCACGTCGTAGCCAAGCTCGGTCAGCAGGTCTTCAAAGATGGCGGCCTGGAAATACCCGGTATCCCAGTTCGCGCGGGCCATACGGAGTTCCCC
>JAADYY010000637.1 GCA_010092805.1 Chloroflexota bacterium
ATCTTCATAGCCGCGCTGCGTATCGAAAATTTTTGAACTTGGGGGCGGGCGGCGGGCGGACGGTTTGGCGGCGAATGGTGTAGAATAACGGGGTTGTTGGGTGCCGCGTTCATGCCGCCAACAGCGGTTTGGCGGTAGAATCGGGCTAAGCAGGTCTGCGGGGGCCGCCGCACTGGCGGGGAGAGATGGGGCTTTGTCTGCACAAACGACGCAGCAGTTCACCGGGCTAAGCGCGGCGGAAGTCGCGGAGCGCGTCGCGCGCGGGGAAGCCAACGATTATCAGGCACGTGTGGGGCGCACGTACTGGCAAATCTTCCGCGACAACATCCTGAATCTGTTCAACATCGTGCTGGGCACGCTGCTGATCATTGTGCTGCTGTTCCAGGATTACGCGACGGTCTTCTTTGCGGGCTTCAGCGTGGTCACCAACTCGTTTCTGGGCATGATCCAGGAGATGAACGCCAAGCGCCGGCTGGATCGGCTGGCGGCGTTGGCGGCGAGTCTGGTGTGTGTGTACCGCGACGGCGACGTGGTAGCGCTGCCCAAATTCGAGATCGTCAAAGACGACATCCTGCCCATCGAGCCGGGGGATCGGCTGGTGGTGGATGGCACGGTGCTGCACAGCGACGGCCTGGAGATGGACGAATCGCAGCTCACGGGCGAATCCGACGCGATCCTTAAAGAGGCGGGCGATCAGGTGCAGTCGGGGACGTACTGCGTCGGCGGCTCTGGCGTGATGATCGCCACCCGCGTGGGCGCAGAGAGCACCGTCAACCAGATTTCGACCATCGCCAAGACGTATAAGCGCGTGCTCACGCCCACGCAGCGCAAAATCGTCTTGATCGTGCAGCTTTCGGTGATCATCATGGCCGTCTGCACGCCGATGATCTTCGCAGCGGGCTACATCACCGACGGCGAGATCTTCAACCTGGAGATCTTCCGCAACGCCGTCGTCTTCGTCTCGAGTCTGGTGCCGCAGGGCCTGGTGCTCACCGCGACGCTGGCGCTGACGCTCGGCGCGCTGTCCATCAGCCGCTTCCGGACGCTGGTGCAGCGCGTCAACGCCGTCGAGTCGATGGCGAATGTGACAACGCTGTGCTTCGACAAGACCGGCACCCTCACCAAGAATCAACTGAGCGTCGTCGAAATCCGCCCGCTCAACGGGCACACCGTCGCTGAGGTGACGGCGAAGCTCGCCCACTACACGCAGAATCTGGCGCACCAGAACCGCACGGCGGGCGCGGTCGCCGATTACATCGCCGCCGAAGCGATCAACGGCAGCGGCGGTCAGGCGCTGCTCACCAAGCAGCGCGAGGTGCCGTTCACCTCGACGCGCCAATGGGGCGCGGTCGTCTTCGCGGACGAAACGCTGATCCTCGGCGCGCCGGAGCGTGTGCTCACCGACGCAGAGGGCGCGCCCGCGCAGGAGGCCAGCGCGATCGCGGCGAACGGCTTGCGGGTGCTGGCCCTGGCCCGATCCACCGCGCCGATGCCTGACGGGGTGCTGGTTGCGGAGCGCGACCCCGTCGCGCTGATCATCCTCAGCGATCAGATCCGCGAGGACAGCGAAGCGATGCTCGCCGAGTTCCGTGAGCAGTCTATCGCGCTGAAGGTCATCTCCGGCGATAATCTGGAGACGGTGCGCGAGATCGCGATCAAGGCGGGCATGACGATCCGGCGCGCGTACACCGGCGACGAAATCGAAGCGATGACGCCGCTCGAACGGGTCGATGCCGTCAAAAAGGGCGATCTGTTCGCACGGGTGGAGCCGGACACCAAACGCAAGATCGTCAACACCCTGACGGATGAGGGCGAATACGTGGCGATGGTCGGTGACGGCGTCAACGATGTGCCGGCGCTCAAGGCGGCGAACCTCGCTATCGTCATGAACGACGGCGCGCAGATCAGCAAAGACATCGCGGATATTGTGCTGCTCAACAACGCCATGTCCACGCTGCCGCGTGCGCTCAAGGACGGGCGCATCATCACGCAGTCGATTTACGGCACCAGCAAAATCTTCCTGGTGAAGAACATCTACAGCACCCTGCTCTTCCTGTTCGCCGGGTTTATGGCCATGCCCTTTCCCATCAGCCCCATCCAGATCAGTTGGTTGACATTCGGCGTGATCAACGTCCCGGCGGGCTTGATGGCGCTGCGCGTGCTGCGCCCCCGGCATATGCGGGCGTTCCGGCGCGATGTGCTGGATTATGTGGTGACCGCCGGGTTCATTGGCGCGGCGGCGATGGCGTTTGTGTTTGGCGCGACCTATCTCGCCAGCGGGCAGGATCTCGACCAGGCACGCAGCACCGTCACGATCTTTATGACGCTGTTCAGCCTGATTGTGCTGTGGAACGTCCTCGGCATTGAGCTGCTGCACCCGCGCACGATTCTGGCGCATTTGTGGGTGTTCGTGCTCGGCATCGTGGCAGCGGCGGGCACGATTGCCGTCATGTATCTCGCGCCGCTCGTTTTGGAAGACGATGTATTCGAATTTGTGCCGCCCACCCCGCAAGCCTGGGGGATGATCGCCATTGTCTTTGGGATCTCGGCGGTGCTGCTCCATTTCACCATGCGCAAGCGCGAATTGACCGAACGGCTGTGGGAACTGCTGTCGCCGCCCTGAGCCGGTGACAACACTGCCTTCGGCGCTCGATCACGACCGATCACGACGGGTTGTACGGAAACAGACCTTATGCTCGATACAAACACCAACCGCATCGCTGTGCAAAACGCGCCCGCGCTGGTGCCGGTGCAGGCACTGGGCGCGCACGACCGCTTCGTCACGCAGCTCGCCTTCAGCCCAGACGGACGCCTGATCGCCACAGGCACCGACGACCGCACGATCACGCTGTGGGATGCGGCGACCGGTGCCCGGCGCGCCCAGATCGCGGGGGCGGCACAGCGCACGCTCGATTTGCATTTCGCCCAGACGGTGGATCACTTAACGCTGTGGGCCGCCGACGAAAGCGGCACGGTGACCGCGTTCGCCATCGCTGAGGATTTCAGCACACGCATCACCCACACCCTCACGATCAGAGCGTTGGGCCTGCTCGATCTGGCGATTGACGGCGCGGGGCGGGTGATGCTCGCCTATGTGGAAGGCGCGCACAGTGGCGAGGGCGGCCCCGTCTACGTGATCGACGTGAACAGCGGTGATCAGTTGGCGCGGCTGGAAAATTTGCACCGCAAGCGCACCAACCTGCGCTTCAGCCACGACGGGCGCTTGCTGGCGGCGGGCGGCAAAGACGGCCTCATCAAGATTTGGGATACGTCGTCGTGGGCACCCATGTATCGGTTGGCGGCGCAGCGTGACGGCGTGAAAAGCGTCTGCTTCAGCCCAGATAACCGCACGGTGGCCGCGCTCGGTGAGCGGGGCGAAGACAAGGCGGTGCTGCTGCTCGATCTCGAGTCGGGCGAAGCCATCGGCGCGCCGCTGGTGGTCAGCAACTGCCGCGAGGCCGTTTTCAGCCCCGATGGATCGCTGGTGGCGACGACTTCGGCGCAGTTGCACAGCAGCTTTGGCTTGTGGGAGGTGCAAACCGGGCGGTTGATCCATACGCTGCTGGGCGGCAGCCCGCTGGCCTTCAGCCCCGATGGCGCGGTGCTGGCCTCCGGTGCAACGTCGCTGCAAGCCAAAACCATTCAGGTGCTCGCGCCGGGCCGGGCGCAGGAACTTGAGATCGATCAGCGGCACGCGCAGCCCCCGATCACGGCGGCCACAGCCGCGCGCGTCGCGTATGTGGGCACGCTGCGCGGCCACACACAGGCGATCACGGCGCTGGTGTTCAGCCCGGATAGCCAGTTGATTGCATCCGGCAGCTTGGATCGCACCGTGCGGCTGCGCGAAGCCGGCACCGGGGCCGAATATGCGGTGCTGCGCGGCCACAACGCCCCGGTGACCCGCATCGCCTACAGCCCGGATGGTGCGCTGGTCGCTTCCAGCAGCGGCGACGCCGACAACAGCGTCGATAACACGGTGCGGCTGTGGAATGTGGCCGCCAAGGAAGAACAGTTCAGCTTTCATGAGCACCGTGATCCGGTCAGCGGCGTCGATTTCCACCCGGATGGATCGCTGGTGGCTTCCAGCGACACGGGCGGGCGTGTGTTGATTTGGGAGACGTATTCGGGCAAAATCCGCCATACACTGGAGCACAGCGCCCCCGTCAACGATGTCGCTTTCAGCCCGGACGGGGTGTATCTGGCGTCCGCATCCGGCGGCGCGATCAGTTCCGGCGAATGGAACGTCGATAACAGCATCGGCGTGTGGGATGTCGAGACGGGCAAGCGGATCGCCAGTTTGCAGCAGCACCGCGATTGGGTGAAGCGGGTCAGCTTCAGCCCGGACGGGGGGCGGGTGATGGGCATCGACTACACCAACCGGCTGTTTGGGTGGGAAGTGCCGTCATGGCTGTTGATCATGCACGGCAAGGATGTCACCGCGATCACGATGAGTCCCGATGGGTCGGTGGTGGTCATCGCCAACGTCGCCACGCAGACGCTCAAGCTGGTGGCCGCGGCCAACGGTCAGCAGCAGGCAGATCTAACAGGGCATGAAGAACGTGTGGGGTGCCTGGCCTTCAGCCCAGATGGACGGCTGTTGGCCTCC
>JAADYY010000638.1 GCA_010092805.1 Chloroflexota bacterium
GAGGGCGGCATCCAGGCGCAGACGCGCCAGGCCCTCGAAAACGTGCGCGCCATTCTGACGGCGGCGGGTTCCGGCATGGAACAGATCGTCAAGACGACCGTGTTTCTGGCCGACATCAACGACTTCGCCGCCATGAACGAGATTTACGCGACCTTCTTCGACGCCGCCCCCCCGGCCCGCTCCGCGTTTGAGGTGGGCAAGCTGCCGGTGGGTGCGCTCGTCGAGATTGAGGTGATCGCTCAGGGCTGATCGGCTGCGGGCGGGTTCAGGGCGTAGAGGGTGTAGCGTTCGTCGTCGGTCGCCCACACTGCCGGCAGAGTCGCCAGCGCGTCCGGCAGGGCGGCGTTGGCCGCTGGGAAGTAGTTGATGAATTCGACGTAGAATTGATAGCCCCAGTCGAAGATGAACACGTAATCGTCGCCCTGTGCGCGCCACTCCGCAAAGATCGCGTCGGCACTTTGCCCGCGATCATACGGATAGCCCCAGAAATCGAACAGGACATCGGCGCGGCAGGTGATCGCCGACGGGCACAAATAGCCGCGCGGCTCGAAGAGGAAGCGCACCTGTGACCCAGCGGGGACGACGGTGCCCAGCGCGTCCATGGTGCCGCCGTACCCCGCGAACTGCCGGAAACGGTACTCGTCCGCCGAAACCTGCCCAACCAACGTGGGCACCACCTGCAAATTGACAAAGCGCACCAGCGTATCCAGGCCGCTGAGGACAAACGTCAGCACCAGCAGCGCCCGCACGATGAACTTGAGATCGAGCGGCTTTTCCGGCCACTTTGTGACCGCATACAGCGCGATGCCGCCCAGCACCGCTGAAAGCGGCAAAACCGCGATCATCAAGCGGGTTTGCATGGCGATGCCGTTGACGCTGGCCGTCACGCCCCAAAAGATGAACATCGGCAGCAGCAGCAGCGCGCCATCCACCGCGACCGACCGCGACGGCCCCGGCACCCAGCGCCACACCGCGAACAGCAGCAGCGGCGCGGTCAGCAGCCAGGGGCCGAGCGTGAAGGCGAACGTTGGGCCGAAGTTCGTGCCGATGATCGTGGCGGTGAGCGGTAACAGGGCCAACTGCCACACTTCGCCCCGGCTGATCATGCCCTGACCGACCTGGTTGAAGACGTGGGAGCGCGTCGCATCCCAGTTGAGGCCGTCGAACAGGTACGGATAGATGGGGTTGTCGTAGTGCAGCCAACCGCGCAGCAGCCAGGGGCTGAAGACGATCAGCGCGATGCCCGCCAGGATCAAGCCGTTGCGGAACCAGCGGCGCGGCTGCCGCACGATCACCAGCAGGCCGACCGCGACCGCGACGATGCCGGACGTGAACTTGACCCCCACCGCCAACCCCAGCAGCACACCGAGGATCACCAGCCAGCCCGGTTGCAGCGACTCGCGCCAGCGCGTCACGATGGCGAAAGCGAGCGCCGCATAGGCCAGCACCGCCATATCGACGTAGGGCCAGGCGAGCAGCTCCCAGAAATTGAACGAGGCCAGCAGCAGCGCCACCGCCAGCCACCCCGCCGCCACATGCGCGTAACGGCGCGTCATGCCGCCGACGGCCAGCAGCCCCAGCACGCCGAAGCTGTAATGGATCAGCGCCGGGGTGGTGTCGCGCCCAAACAGACTCATGGTCACGCCGGAAAGCATCTCGACCGCTTTGGGGAAGCCGAGGTAGAAGTTATCCGGGTGCGGCAGCAAGCGCCCGGCGTCCAGGTAGAACTGCGGCCCAATGAGATGATACGTCAGGCCGTCCCAGGCGTAGGGCGGCGCGAGCGCGTGCAGCAGCGCCGTGATCAGCAGCAGGCCGCTGAGCGCGATCAGGAAGCCGACCCATACCGACTCGACGCGCAGCGACCGGATCAGCGCCGCGGCTTCAGCCAGCCACGCCCGCAGATCGCGGCGCAGTACAATCCCGGCGATCAGCAGCAGCGGCCAGAAGACCAGCCCGCTGAAGAATCCGGCCAGGCCCAACAGCAGCACGACCGTCGCTATCGCCCCCAGGCCAATGAGCGTGGGCAGCGCCAGCCGTTCCGCCGCGCTGAGCGTCGTGAGATCGAGCGCCAGCCGCCCGGCGATCCAGGTGACCAGCCGCCGGCCAACCGCCCCAGCAGCGATCAGCAGTGCGCCGACCGTCGCCAGGTCGAGCAGCGCGCCGCCCAGGTTCAGCGCCAGCGCCGCATCGAGCGGCTTGTGCACCCAGTAATAGCCCACCAGAATCCCCAGTGCCCCCAGCAGCACCAGCGCCGCCCGGATCAGCAGGCCGCGCTGAGCGGCGGAATCTTGTTCCTGGATGGTGTCCGGTTGCTCGCTGTCGAGCTGCGGTTGTGTGATGTCCGTCACGTGATCGTCTCCGTTAAATTGGCGCGGTACGTTGGCGCGGCACGTTGCCGCGCTGTCCATGCCCGGCGTCGTTGTTGGTGGCCGGATTTGCGTTAATCTCAGTGTACCCGCCCTGCGCGCCTGTGAGAATCGAGCTTTTATTTGAATGATTTCACGCCGCGCATCCGCGCAAATCCTCGGCGAACGCTCATATTTCTGCTGGATAGTTGAATGTTATACTATCTGCGAATGATGAACGCGAGTGAGTCGCACGATGCCCTACCTGATCGACGGACACAACCTGATCGGTCAACTTCCAGATATTTCACTGGCCGACCCCAACGACGAAGCCAAGCTGGTGCAAAAGCTGATGGGGTTCACGGCGCGCACCCAACGCCGCTGCGTCGTCGTGTTCGACGCGGGCATCACGGGCGGGCGCTCGCGCATGTCCACGCGCATGGTCGAAGTCGTGTTTGCGCCGCGCGGCACCAGCGCCGATCATATCATGCTGCAACGGATCGCCGATGCGCGCGATACACAGTATTGGGTCGTCGTCTCGTCGGATCGTGAGGTGCTGAGTGCCGCCCGGCGGCGGCGGATGCGCGCCGTCCGCAGCACCGATTTTGTGGGGATGATGCGCCCGCAGCTGGCCCACGACAAAGACGACGACGATCACACCGAACGCTACCCCTCCCCCGCCGAAGTCGATGCCTGGCTGAAGATCTTCACAGGCCGCGAGTAGCCGAACGTGGCACAGCGGCTCGTCCGCGCGGCTGTTCGGGTGTGGGTTCCGGCGCGATTTCGAATCATCTCGGAAAAAACCTCTTGTCAAACGTGGCGAACCCTGCTATATTAAATCCCAAGTTGGCTACGCGGGCGTAATTCAGCGGTAGAATGCTTCCTTGCCAAGGAAGATGTCGTGAGTTCGAATCTCATCGCCCGCTCTACCCAAGCCCCGATCA
>JAADYY010000639.1 GCA_010092805.1 Chloroflexota bacterium
AGCGGGTGGTCGTTGACAACAAGCAACGATCACAGAATGAACACTGCCAGATAAGTGTACCGAAGGGCGGGGGAAAACTCTACCAGGGTGCGCGGCGGACTTTGGTACGCAGTCGCTCAGCCGGACACAGGCGCGGCGCGCCAGGCGAAGACGACAAGCGCTTGATTGAATTTCGTCGATGGCTGGCTGTCGATCAGTTTAGTGTAATCCAACCGGAAGCGCTGATGCACCGCGACGCGCAAGCCCGCCTCGGCCAGCAGCGCGAAAATCTCGGCGAGGGCCTGCGGCTCATGGTAGCGGTGATGCACCTCGACGAACAGCTGCCGCACATTGTGCAACTGGGGCGCGCAGTGCCGCAGCACCGCCAATTCCGCCCCTTCGATGTCCAGCTTGACCAGATCAACTGGCCCCTGCAAATACGCCGCGAAATCGACCGTCGGCACCCTCTCCACGGCTTCAGCGGGCGCAGCCGCCGCCAGATCCAGGTGCCCGGCTTCGGGGTGCGTCGTCCGCACGAACGCCAACGCCCCCTCACTGATCCAGACCGCCGCCGGGACGACCGTCACATCGGCGCGCTGATTCTGCGCCAGGTTGCCCCGCAGCGTCGCCACCAGCGCCGGGTCCGGTTCAAACGCGGTGATCTGCGCCTGTGGGTACAACTGCTTGTAGCGCAGCACGCTCACACCGATGTTCGCGCCGCAGTCGAGAATCACCGGGGCGGGGTGCGCGGCCCGGAAATCGTTGTACGCCTCCAACATTTGCAGCTTGTACATTTTCGCCAACGAGTCGCCGTCCAGGTACGCGATCTGCCACCCACCCAGGGTGATCTGGCCGGGGGTGTAGCGCGGCAGCCGCTCCAGGCGGGCCAGAGCGAGCCGGGTTGGCAGCGAGGTGCGGCGGCTGCGTCGCCACAAGCGGCGGATGGGTTTCAGCAAGGTGGCTCTCCGTTCTGCGCGCTAAATCGCGCGGGTGACAATGCTGTTGAGTTCGGCGGCCAGCCCCTCCGGCCCAGAGTCGATGTGTACCAGCCGCAGATTCCCCCGCGTGATGATCGTTTGGAGCATGGGGTCGCTGCTCGTCCCGGCGTGGACGGCCTCCGCGACATCGTCGGCGAAACGCCCGCTCCCTTCCAGAATCAGCAGCGGAATATGCGCATCTTCTGTGACCAGCCGGTAGACATCCTGCCGGGTCAGATCGCCGCCGTTGATGACGATGCCCAGCAGCGGCTGGTTGCGGGCAATGGCCCCGGCCAGCCGCGCGATCATCTCAGTTTCGTCGCCGAATTCGTCATCGTGGGTGAGCACAAAGTGCGAATGATTCTCATCCAGCGCCTCGCCGCCGGGGTTGGGCCGCCCCGGATATTTGACGCGGTGGATTGGCGCGACCCCAATCAACGGGAAGCTGCCCCGGCTGCGCCGCCGCCCTGCGCCAATAAGCTGCATCACGCCGTAGCTCGTGCCGCCATCGACCAGCGCCGTGCCGTGCAGTTCCGCAAACTTGACCAGCCCCGCCTCAATCAACGGCAGCATCGTCTGCGCCGAGTCGCCGGACATATTGAGCGCGCCGCCGTAAATGAAGATCGTCGGGCGCGGCGCGTCGATGTCGAGCATCTGCACCAGCAGATCCAGATCGATCTGGTGCGGGATCAGCAGCGCCGTCGCGCGCGCCCCACTCTCAAATTCAATCGTCAGGCGCTCGTAATCGGCACCGTTGCGCGCCGCCGGGTTCAGGTATTCCGGGTTGATCTGTTCGCGGATGCGCGCGATCACACGGGTGATGTGCGGCGCTTCGCCCAGCACCTGTTCGAGCTGCTCCAACGTATCGATCAGCGTGGCGGCGGCATACGGCGAATCTTTGGGCAGCTTGTCCAGCACGAAGCCGAGCGTCTCTTCGGCCTCCTGAATTTTGCTCAGCGCCAGCCGCGCCACCAGCAAATCCGCGTAAGCCCAGTAATTGTCCGGGTCGCCCTGCACTTCGCGGCGCGCCAGCCGCTCGACATCCTTGTACGTGTCGAGCATCGCGCCGCGCACGTTGGTGTTCATGTACAGCAAGGCCAGGTTGCCGAATGGATACGATGAATAGGGCGTGACCTCCGCCGCGCGCCGATACGCGGTGATGGCCTCATCGATCTGGCCGCGCCGCCGATACAACCCGCCCAACGACCCCCACCACGACTCGCCGTCCTCATCGACCAGCTTCGGCGAGGTTTGCAGCGCTTGCAGCAGGTGATGTTCGGCTTGGGCCAGCAGCGCGCTCCGCTCCACATCGCTCAGGTTGACGCGCTTTTCGGCGATGCGCCGGTACACAAACCCCAGCGCCGCCAGCGCGGGTGCGAACTCGGTATCAATTTCCAGCGCACGGCGTAAATGGCTCTGCGCGTCTTCCAGCCTGCCGATCTGCGCGTAGACGTAGCCCAGCCGATACAGGATCGCCGGGTTTTTGGCGTCCAGCGCCAGCGCCCGTCGATAGGTATCGAGCGCGCCGTCCGAGTCGTTGATACGGTACTGGCGCTCGCCCAGCGGCAGCAAGGCCAGCGCCAGAATCGCGTTGGCCGACTCGCGGCGCTGCGCCTCCAGCCCCACCTCCACATGCTCCAGCGATTCAGTCATGCGGTCGCGCAGGTGATTGAGTTCCTCGGCGCGCCGCTCGAATTCACGGCGGCTGGCGCGTTCGTTCTCTTCGATCTGGGCGCGCATCTCGATCAACGCATTGTAAATCGAGCGCATCTCCTCGACCTGATCGTTTTGGGCCGAAACAAGCTGCTCAGCGCTGTCGAGGCGATTGTTGAGCGCGCGCAGCCGGCTGTAGCCGAACAGACCACCGAGGATCGCCAGCACGGGCACCGCGATCCCGAAGAGCGCCGTGATCACCTCGAACAGGCCCAGCAGGTTAAAGCCGAGATCGATGGCGTCGGCGGCTTGTGCGGCGTAGGCTTCCGCCTCTTGTGCCGCTTCATCGGCGCGGGCGGCAGCTTCCTCAACGCTCAGGGCCAACGCCTCAAGCGCGGACTCGTCCGCGTCGATGCCGCTTTCCAGCGTCGGCTCCGGTTGATCCTGCGCCAGCACGGGGGCAGCCGAGGCACCCAGCAGGCCGCAGATGAGCACAAAGATCAGGGCAGCGCGCTGCATCGCTCGCTCCTCATCAACATCAATCCATCATCGTTTATGACACAGCCTGCTGCCACCCAGCCCGCAGCAGATCTCACAGTGGCATTCCATCTGCGGTTATTTTAACATTGTTTTGAGAACACCCCGCCCAGCCGAAGCTTTGAAAAAGATCACCAACTGCCATGCTCACACCGTTTGATCGTGAACTGCTCGCCTGGTACGACCGCAGCGCCGCCGATCTGCCCTGGCGCGGCACCCGTGATCCGTACCGGGTGTGGCTCTCGGAGATCATGCTCCAGCAGACGCAGGTCGAAACCGTCAAGCCGTATTACGCCGATTTCCTGACAGCCTATCCGACGGTCGGCGCGTTGGCCGCCGCCCCGCTCGATGATGTGCTCAAGCGCTGGGAGGGCCTCGGCTACTACAGCCGGGCGCGCAACCTGCACCGCGCGGCGCAGCAGGTCGCGCAGGCGTTGGACGGCGAATTCCCCTCAGAGATCGACGACCTGCTGAAGCTGCCAGGCATCGGGCGCTACACCGCCGGCGCGCTTGCCAGCATCGCCTTTGATCGGCGCGCGCCCGTCCTGGATGGCAACGTGATCCGTGTGCTGGCGCGGCTGCTGGACTTGCCGGATGATGTCACGCAAGCGGCGACGCAAACCGCCCTGTGGGATCATGCTGAACGGCTGCTGCCGGATGAGCGCGCGGGCGATTACAACCAGGCGCTGATGGATTTGGGGCGGATGATCTGCAAGCCGCGCAAACCCTTGTGCTCAGATTGCCCGCTGCAAGCGCGCTGCCAGGCGTATGCCAACGGCACACAAGCCGAGCGCCCCGTCAAGAAAGCGAAAGCGCCGACGCCCCATTACGATGTTGCCGCCGGGATGATCTGGGACGATGCCGGGCGGCTGCTGATCGCGCAGCGCCCGCTGGATGGGCTGCTGGGCGGGCTGTGGGAATTCCCTGGCGGCAAGCAAGAACCCAACGAGGCGCTTGAGGACTGTCTGCGCCGTGAGCTGCGCGAGGAACTCGCCATTGAGGTGGAAGTCGGCGAGCTGTTCGCGCGGGTGCGCCATGCCTTCACCCACTTCAAGATCACGCTGCACGCCTTCACCTGCCGCCACATCAGCGGCGAGCCGCACCGAATCGGGGTGCGCGATTGGGCCTGGGTCACCCCAGATCAGCTTGAGCAGTACAGCTTTGGCAAAGCCGACCGGCAGGTCATCGCCAGCCTCCGCGACCGCGACAATCTGCTGCTCTAAACTTGACAGCCTGATCTTTTGATCATAGAATTTGCGGACACAGAACAATCGTTCTGAACAGAGCCGGATGATTCGATTTCGATGAACAAACAGAAGAAGAAAAATGGTAAGCGTGGTATCGAATGGTGCGATTTCACCTGGAACCCGGTGAGCGGCTGCCAACATGCGTGTCGCTGGGAAATGCCCGATGGCACCATCGCCGAATGCTACGCCGAGACAATTGCCAACCGCCTCGCGCAGAAAGCGTATCCGCAGGGCTTTGCGCATCATTACTGGCATCCCAAAACCCTGGAAGCCCCCGTCAAACTCAAGCAGCCTGCGCGGATTTTCCTGGACAGCATGAGTGATTTGATGGGCCACTGGGTGCCAGACGAGCAAGTCGAAAAGGTGCTCGACGTGTGCGCGCGCGCCGAGTGGCACACCTTCCAGCTATTGACGAAAAACGCGCCCAGGCTCAAGCAGTTCCAATTCCCACCCAATGTCTGGGTTGGCGTGAGCGCGCCGCCAAGCTTCATGTTTGGGCGGCGGCTGTCATTCGCACAGCAAACGCGCATGGTGCAGCGCCTGGTGAACATCCTGCAAGACGTTGATGTGCCCGTGCGCTGGATGAGCATCGAACCGCTGAGTTTTGACATTGCGCCGCTGTTGGCACACAGCAACTTGCAGTGGGCAGTGATCGGCGCGGCGACACACGGACGCAAAATCTACCAACCGCGCGC
>JAADYY010000126.1 GCA_010092805.1 Chloroflexota bacterium
CTCAGCATTCTGCAGCAAGGCTTATTGCGCCGACGATAGCATCGGCCCCAAGCGCCGCCCGCCCAGCAGATGCATGTGCAGGTGATAGACTTCCTGACCGCCATGTTCGCGGCAGTTGATGATCAAGCGGTAGCCGCTCTCGGCGATGCCTTGTTCGCGCGCGATCTGCTTGGCCGCCAGCAGCATCCGGCCTAACGCCGCCTCATCCGCCGCTTCGACATCATCCGCCGTCGGGATCTCTTTGTTCGGCACGATCAAGATGTGCGTCGGTGCCTGCGGGTTGATGTCTCTGAACGCTGTTACCAGGTCGTCCCGGTAGACGATGTCGCCGGGAATTTCGCCAGCGATGATCTTCGAAAAAATCGTGCGCATCAATGTTTATCCTCGCTACAAAACGGCGTTCAAGTTGCCAATACGTTGACCGATTGGTATCGATCTACAGCGCGGTGAGCCGCTCTTGTGTGCGCACCGCTGCCAACCAGGAGCCGGGGAAGTGCCGCTGACCCCACAGATGATCGTCGAGGGCGGCGTACATCTGCCGCGCGCAAATTTCAGGTGGCACCCGCCCAACACCCGTCCCCAGGCCCGGCACCGCGACCGTCTGCACTTTGGCCTTGATCGGCGTGCCATCGGGAAATGTGCCGTGCTCAACCAACAAAATCACCGCGCGCATCGCCAGATACGGATTGACCGACTCAGCGCCTAACACCGTCGGCACACGCATCGTCGGCGCGAGGATCACATACGGAATGTCGGCGTGATCGGTCGCCACCATCTCGGCGGTGCCAACCAGCAACTCGCCGTGATGCCGCGCCTTGATCGCCTCTTGCGCTCGATCCTGCACATGCCAGCCGAAATACTGCGAGATCGCCAGATCCAGCCCGCCGTCCATGTAGCCGAAGCTGTTGGCGGGGCTGATCAACGCATCACACTGCACATCGAAGATCGAGCCGTGATGCATGGCGATGTCCGCACGAGCAGGCATGATCGCCCGCCACGCCTCGATTATCTCGATGTTGAGATCCGCCAGCACAACCTTCATGATCGGCTCCTTACCCATCCATCAAGCGATCACATCGCCAGGCCGCCATCAACAGACAGCACATGCCCGGTGATGTAGGCCGCTTCGTCAGAGGCGAGAAACGCCGTTGCATTCGCCACGTCCTCGATGGTGCCCCAGCGCGCCAACGGAATCACGTCGTTGAGTTGGCTGGTCATTTCTTCCGGCAACCCCGACGTGAGATCTGTCAGCACGAAGCCCGGCGCGACCGCGTTGACGGTCACATTGCGCGGCGCGACTTCACGGGCTAGCGCTTTCGTCAGCCCGATGATCCCCGCTTTGCTGGCGCTGTAATTCGTCTGCCCGGCGTTGCCCATCACCCCACTGACGCTCGTGATATTGATCACGCGCCCGTAGCGCTTGCGCATCATGGCGCGCACCGCCGCCTTCGAACACAGCCACGTGCTGCGCAGGTTCGTCTGGATCACTACGTCGAAATCGTCCGCGCCCATCATCATGATGACATTGTCGCGTGTGACCCCGGCATTGTTGACGAGAATATCGATCTTGCCATAGGTATCGATGGTCGTCTTGATCAGGCGGTTGGCGTCCTCCTCCAGGCTGACATCGGCCTGGACGGTCAGCGCTGCCCCGCCGTCCGCCGTGATCTGCTGGGCGACTGCTTCCGCCGCTTCGGCACTGCGCTGGTAGTTGATCACCACCGTCGCGCCGCGCTTGGCGAGTTCCTGCGCGATGCCGCGCCCGATCCCCCGGCTGGAGCCGGTGACAACGGCGATCCGTTCGTTAAGCTGCGTCATGATCGTTCCTCTCAGTGTGTCGCAAAGCCGATGGCCGCGCAGGGCACAGCACGCTTACGGGCCACCGACCCATCCCAATAATTCGATTTCGCCGAGCAGGTTGGCCGTCAGATTGACCGCGCCGAACCCGGTCGCCTGCGCAACGTAAATATCGCGGCGTCCGTCCGGCGCGTTGGCCGCGCGCGTATTGACGCCCGAAAACGCCAGGAACCGCCCATCCGGCGAATAGATCGGCTCGCACATACTCGGCGGCGGGTTGCTGCTGGCATTGAACGCGAAGCCAGTCTCCGAGATCGTGCCCACGCGAATCCCGTAGGGGCACTGGCCTACCAACCCACCAATCGCCAGTCGGTCGCCCGTCGGTGACCAGTCTGCCGCGACGCCGTAACGCGCAAACGTCAGGTCGGTGAGCCGGTCGAGCACTGTGCCGTTGACCTGCGCCAACACCAGATCATTGTTGGCCCCCGCCGCCTGATAGATCACCTGACGCCCAGTCGGCGACCAGGCTTCGGCCAGCTTTAGCGGGTCATCCACGCCGGAGGGTCGGACTTCGCGGGCTTCCCGGTTGAAAATATCCGCGACCCACAGCGCGCGGCTGTTGACCCCGTCACCTGTCGCAAAGCCCACCTGCCGCGTCGTGATCCACTGTGGCGGTTCCGTCACCCAATGATCCGAAAGGCGTGTCACCTGTTGGGTCGTCAAGTCCAGAATGTGGATGTTACCGCCGTCGGGGCGCGGTGTACCGGTACCGTCACAGGTGCCCGGTTCACCCGGAATCCAGCTTGGGCACACCGCCCGATCCGAGACAAACATCAGAAAACGGCCATCCGGCGACCACGACGGCCACAGATCATACGCACCGTGATCCGTCAGGTTGGCAACGTTCGAACCGTCTTTGCCCACCGTGAAAATATCGAGATCGTATGCGGTCGCCAGCGCAATCGCCAGCCGTTCGCCATCTGGCGACCACACCGGCGCGCTGAAAAACCCGCGCTGGGTCAGGTTTTGCAGCGCCAGCACGCGCCCCCCCAGGCCAATTTCGAGATCGATGATGTACAGGCCATATTGCGAAAAAGCGCCCTCTTGACGCAGGTAGGCGATGGGGTTGCCGGATGGCGCAATGTAGATTTGGTTGCCCGTGACGGCGTTCATCTCGATGATGGCCGTGCGCGCCGCCGCGGAAGTCGGTGAACCGTAATACAGCGTCTGGATGTTGTTACCGGGCAGCGGCGTCAGCGCGTTGGTGCCGCCAGCGCGGTTATTGGTGTTAATGAACGCGATCTGCGGCGACCCAGCGATGCGCGCCAGCAGGTCGGCGGGCACTTCGACAAAATCGAGGTTATCGAAGCCGAAACCGGGAGTCGGCCCAGGCGTATTTGATGCAGTCGGTGTCAGGCTGGGCGTGAACGTCGGGCTGGGCGTCAGCGTGGGCGTTGGGGTGGTCGTCGGTGTGTCTGTCGGCGGTACAGGCGTCGGTGTTGGCGTCAGGCTGGGCGTCAGCGTGGGCGTGAACGTCGCCGTCGGCGTTGGCGTTGCTGTGGGTGGGTTCAACGCCTGACACGCGGTATTCACGATCACCAGCGTGAGCAAAAGCAACAGGCGACGATTTAACATCTGGGTAATCCATTCCTGCTAAAGGTCGAGCAGGCAGCAAGCATAACACGAAGTCCCGCCTGCATCTATAGCCAACCCATAGGCTTCACAGCGTGCTTAGAGTGGTGTGCGCCGCGTGGCAGAGCGCGGGGGAGTCGTGATTTTTGCGGACATGCCGCTGCCGTTCTTCGCTCAGGTGGCCAGGCCATATCCATGACATTCGCCACTCCTC
>JAADYY010000640.1 GCA_010092805.1 Chloroflexota bacterium
ATGACTGCCAACGATTTCGACCGCTTCCTGATCATTTTCACCGTGACCGCCGATCATCTGGACGCCGTGCTGACCGCCATCGGTGACGCCGGCGCGGGCGTGATCGGGGAGTACACGCACTGCGCGTTCGCGCACCCCGGCACCGGGCGCTTCAAGCCCAGCGAGGCCGCCAACCCGACCCTCGGCGCGAAGACACAGATCAACGCGGTGGATGAGTACCGGGTCGAGACGTTCTGCGACCGCGCGCAGGTCAAGCCCGTCATCGCCGCCATCCGCGCCGCCCACCCCTACGAAGAGCCGGTCTACTACATCCTGCCGCTGCTCGCCGAGTCTGATTTCGATTGATCTGCGGTGTTCGGCGTGGATCACGCTACGGGTTGCGCACCTGCACGCGCCGCCCCGGTTTGAGCAGCACGAACCCGTCAACGTCGCCCTGTAGATCCCAATCGCCCGCGTCGATGAGCCGCAGCCAGAAATCGACGCGCGGTTTGAGTCCTTGCAGCGCGGGATCAGCGCCCGCGAAGGCGTACATGCGATCCCGGCGCACCTGCGCGGTGCGCTGCATCAGCCGCTCCTCGGTGACGTTGTGCAGCGCGGGCGGTGCTTTCAGCGGGATGTTGAGGGCTTCCTCGGCCCGGTTGATGAGGTCGTGCAGCCGCCCATGATTGATCGCCATATCGAAGATCAACGCATACGAAAGCGGGCGGCGCAGTTGGCGCGGCGTCACGCTGAGATCGACGGCGCGCTGCCAGTAGTGTTCCGCCGCGACGCTGTCCTGGGCTGCGCGCATCGCTGGGTCGCCGGCGGCTTGCAGCAGCAGATCGCGCAGGTGACGGTCGTGGCGTAGGCTCATATCGCGGTCGAGGATGCGCTCACGGTAGCCCTGCAACTGATCGGCGACCGCGCCGCTGGCCCCTCGCAGATAGTGGTCGATCACGGAAAACAGCGCGCCGGATGCGAGTGTGAATTGAAAGCGCCCATAGCTGACCACCCCGGCATCGAAATTCTGGTAGCTGGCGTAGCCGCGCCCCTCAAACCCGGCGGTGATGTTGAACGCCGCCTTGCGAATGCGTTCGCTGTCGTCGAGCGGCGGCAGTTCCGGCAGCACGGGTGCGCGGCGGATCAGCGCTGAGGCGCGGGTGGGCGTCAGCACGACACCGTAACCGAGCGCGCTGCAATCGCCGTGCAGTTCCAGCAGGTCATCGCGCATCCACCCGGAACCGTCGGCGGCGATCTCCAGCCAAAACCATTGATGCACCCGTCCATGCGGCGACTGCCGACCGAGATCGTCGGGCTGCACATCCAGCACCGGCAGATCAGCGGTGCCGACGGCGATCATGCCGCTGCGGGCGTAATGCGTGCCCGGCCCAGAGCGGACGTTGACGGTGGCGAAGGCGAAGCGCGGGCGGACGGTGACCGTACAGCGGTTGTGGTTCATCAAAAGCGCACTTTTCCGTTCAAAGGATCAAGCCATCAACGCAAAGTTTTTGACGGGTGCCCGCGCAAAACACGCGGCTGGCAAAACCCGCTTGTGCACCGTTTCAGTATACCCCACTTCCTGCCTGAGCGTTGGCTAAATGAGCCTATTGTGCGCGCCTCCGACATGGTATGATTAATACACAAATCGGAAATCATCATCGATTGAGCAAACGATGTTACAGAATCTGCAAAAGTTAACACTGGGCCAGCGACGGCTGGTCTTTTTCATGATCGTTGGCGGTGTGATCTTGGGCTTCGGCCTGCTGACGTGGCTGCTGGTGAACCAAGCCCTGACGCCGAATGTGCGGGTGCAGGCGCTGGCGCTGGCCGATGATGTGACGGTCGCCGAGTTCGCGGCGCTGCCCGACGATGACGCCTACCCCGCCGCCGTGACGGTCGGGCCGGACGGCACGGTTTACACGGGCAGCTTCGCCACCGGGGCGGTCTGGGCCATCGCTGCGGATGGGACGCTGACCGAGATCGACGAGACGCGCAGGGTGGCCGGCGGGGTGGCCGGGTTGGCCGTCGCCGCGGACGGCGCGCTGCTGATCGTCGACAGCGGCGCTACCGACCCGCGCTCGTCGGGCGGACGCCTCTTACGGGTGCCGCCAGATGACGCGATCATCCGCGAGTTCGCCTACATCGACGACGACACCGGCTTCGTCGCGCCCAACGACATCGTCATCACCCCCGACGGCTCCGTTTTTGTCAGCGACTCGGGGCGCAACGAGATCTGGCGCTTCAACGCGGACGGGAGCGGCGGATCGGTGTGGTGGGTGCCGCCGTCGGTCGCTGAGGGTGCGCGCCTGGCGATCACCGGGCTGGCGTATGACCCGGCCCACGACGCGCTGATCATCACGGAGCCGGAGCGCGGCCTGATCTACCGGGCGCTGCTGGCCGACGGTGCCACCGAGATCCTCTACGAGCACGGCCAGCGCGAGAATCCGCCCGGCTTTGACGGCGTGACCGTCGCGCCGGATGGCACGATTTACGTGGCGGCGTTCGGCCAAAACGGGATCGCCATCGTCGCGGATGGGGCGCTGGAATATATTGTGGGGCGGTTTCGCGGGGCCAGCGATGTCGCCTACGCCGACGGGCGGCTGTATGTGCCCAACTTCGATCAGGCGTCGCTGGTGGTGCCGCTGTTTCAGCCACAGCTTCCCTTCGCCCTCGACGTGATCACGCTTGGGGAATGAAAGTCATTGCAGATGATACTGATTCCATTTCTCGCGGATAAGGGTAGCTAGATCTTGATAAGTCCGGGAACACTTGCCCACGCGGAATCTGTCTTGTCCTCTGGCTGCAAATCTCTCAGCTAATAGCTCAAGGCAGGTTCCATCAGGGAAAAGAA
>JAADYY010000641.1 GCA_010092805.1 Chloroflexota bacterium
GACCCCCACCGCGACGAACACCGCCTCGCTGACGCCAACGGCGACGCTCACGCCAACCGCGACACCAACGGCCACCGACACGGCTTCACCGACGCCAACGGCGACCATCACGCCAACGGTGACCCCGTCCCATACCCCTACCGACACACCGACGAGTACGCGAACGCATACGCCGACCAACACGGCGACGCCGACTCGCACACCATCGCGGACGCCGACGCCGACAATCACGCCGACAGCGACAGCGAACCTGACGTTAACATCTGAACGAAACACCGAAACCGCAGTTGCTCAGATACAAACACTTGAGAGCTGCGTGTACGATTACACGATCATCGAACATGATCCGCCGAATGTCGAATTAGGCGACAATGATCTGCCGATAGCGGATAACCAGTATCACCCCACGAATACCGTTTACGAGCGCAGGATTCGGTTCCGAAATACCGGGACTTGTGCATGGGAACCCACCACCTCACTGACGTTTGTCACTGGGGAAGGGCAGGATTTCGACATGGGGCCGTTGGTGGTGCTGCGCGATTTCCTGACCACAACCGATGAGAATGGTGTGTCGGTGCCGCGTGCGCGGGTGGAACCAGGGGAAGAAATCACGGTGACGCTGGTCGGGCGCACCCCAAGCGGGCGCACCAATCTTGGGTTGCAGGTAGGGACGTGGGAGTTGCGCACCCCCGAACGACGGCTGATCGGAATACCGTTCGAGATCAGCGTCTGGGTGTTTGATCCTGGCGGAAACTAAGGCGGAGATGCGGAGGTGCAGCGATGAATCGTGAACAAGCCTGGGCGATAGTCGTGGAGCATGTGCAGTCGGATAGTTTGCGCAAGCACATGCAGTCAGTCGAGATTGCGATGCGTGCGTATGCAGCGCACTACGGCGAAGACCCCGAGTCGTGGGGGTTGGTCGGGTTGCTGCACGATTTCGACTGGGAGATCCACCCAACTCTGGAGCAGCACCCAATGGACGGCGCGCCGATTCTGCGCGAGCGCGGCCTGGATGAAGAAGACATCCGCACGATTCTCAGCCACGGGCCGATGGCTGAGCGCGTCACCGTGCGCGACAAAGCGCTCTACGCCGTCGATGAACTGACCGGGCTGATCACGGCGATCACGCTGGTGCGCCCAAGCAAAAACATCGCCGATGTGACTGTTAAATCGATCCGCAAGAAGTGGAAGGATAAAGCCTTCGCGGCAGGTGTTGACCGCGAGGACATTGAGAAAGGTACGGCAGCTCTCGGCGTCGATTTGTGGGAGTTTCATGTGCCGATGGTGCTGAGCGCGATGCAAGCGCGCGCGGCAGATCTCGGTTTGGATGGGCAAGCAGCGTCCTGATGTTGCCTGCCTGCCCATGCCATACTGACTCTCAAGCTTGCACGAGCACCGGCGTCCCCACCTCTGCAAAGCGATAGAACCATTCGGCTTCCGGCGTCGGTAGGTTGACACAGCCGTGACTCATCGGCTCGCCGAAATTGGCGTGCCAGTAGGTTCCGTGAATGGCGTAGCCCGCATAGAAATACATCACCCAGGGCACATCTGGCAGGTAGTACCCCGGCCCGGCCATGGTCTGCGCGTCATATTTGCGCTGCACAGTGAAGCTGCCCTGCACAGTCGGTGTGGCTGGCAGCCCGGTCGAAACGACTACGGTATGAACGAGCTGCCCATCCTCGTAGGCATAAATCCGTGCATCGCTGATGTCAACGATGATCTCGCGGCCTGCGCTGCGGGTGGATGGCGGCGCGTACGGGACAAAAGTTGTGTGTGTGAACGAAAGATCGAACGGTGCGCGGCTTGGTGCGCTCATGCCAACCGTCGGGATCGCCAAGCGCTGGCCCACCAACACCCGATCCGGGTTGGTGAGGTCGTTGGCTGCTGCGATGTCCTCGACGGCCACGCCGTAACGCCGCGCGATCACAAGCAGCGTCTCCCCCGCCGTGATCGTATGCGAGGTGTAGACGACGGGCGGCGCGGGCTGCTCAAGCAACCCGGCTAGATCTGTTGGTGCGTCGAAGTAGGGGGATGTGGCGCTGTCGGTGGGTGGCGCGGCTGCTTCGGCTGCGGTGACCGCAGCGGCGGTATCGGCGACGGTTTCAGCCTGTGTTCCCACAACCAATTCCTGCCCAACATAAATCAGGTTCGGGTTGAGGATTGCGTTCATCTGCGCGAGTTCTGTCGTGGTCAGGCCGTACAGCCGCGCGATCTGCGCAAGCGTTTCGCCGCGGCCAATGGTATGGTAGATCGGTTGGGTGGCCGCCGCGAAGACATCCGCTGAGGCCACTTCAATTGATTCGGCTGGTTCGCCAGGGATGATCAACGCCTGCCCAGCATTGATCTGCCAGGTATTGACGATGTTGTTGGCGCTTGCCAGCGTGTCGATGTTGACATCGTAATTCAGGGCGATGCGAAAGAGGGTTTCGCCCGGTTGCACGACGTGAGTGCGCGCGGTCGAGACAGCGTTTGGCGCTGAATCTTGCGCAGAGAGCGGCAGGGCGAAGAGCAGACACAGGAAAAAAGCGAGCAGTTTGAGACGCATGGGCGCGGTCTCCCCCGTAGCTGAGCGGAGTAAAGCGGATCGGGCATGTCGCATCCGCCACCCCAATCGTACATCTGATTGCCAACAGCGGCCAGCGAATGGGATGGGGCGCTTGGCCCTGATTTTGATTCTGCCAACTTTCATGGGCGGGCCACGCGAAGCCGCGTTGCTGTGCAGCCTGATTACGGCTACAATGCTTTGGGTAACGCATTGGGTAAATTTGACATTTGAAGGTGATCGATGCTTGTACGCGCGTATCGATTGACAGATAAACTCGGAGTCGCGGCCCTCAAGAGCAGCATTGCGCTTGTCGATGCTACCCTCGACGGCCTGTCGATTATCTGGGGGGTAATCGCTAGCATTCTCCTGCTGATTCTGCGGGTGGTGTGGTTCCTGCTGCGACCGTTTGCGCTGCTGTTCGGCGGCATCGTGATGTTCCTGGTCAACCGGGTGCGCTTGATGGTCAGCGGGGGCGCGGCGTCTGGCCCGATGGCACGCCGGGCCACCGCTGGTGCGCTCGATGCGGGCTTGGCGGAAGATCCGCTGCGTGTGCAGAATCGGGTGCTCAGCGGCATGACGGTGATCCTGCTGCTGTTCCTGATCGGTACACTGCTGTGGGCAAGCAGCCCCACGTTGAGCCGAACACCGCAAGCGGCGTTTCGGGGCGTTGGCGGGAACGGCGTGCCCAACTTGGCACCGTTCGCGGATACGCCTGTGGCGGTGACGCCAACGGGCACCTCACCAGTGATCTTTGCGACGCAAGTGCCGACAGTCACCCCACTGCCCTCGGTGCTTGAGGTGCGGGGCAGCCTGGCCTATGTCGTACGCGAAAACGGTCAAACCGACCTGTGGGCGGTGGCGGTGGGCACGGAGACTCAACTGCGGCTTACCAACGACCCCGCCGACGAACGCGACCCGGTCTGGTCACCGGATGGGCGGCGGTTGGCCTACGCCTCGCGGCAGGACGGCAACTGGGAGATTTACATCACCGATTTCAGCGACTCCGCCAACCCGATAACTACACGCATGACCGTCGATCTGTCGTTTCAAGGCGGCCCTGCATGGAGTCCGGACGGTGCCTGGCTCGCCCACGAGAGCTATCAGGGCAATAATCTTGATATTTATGCGCTGAGCGTCGATGGATCGCTGCCGACGCAGCAGTTGACCCGCGACCCGGCACCGGATTTCTCGCCTGCATGGTCGCCGGGGGGCCGCGAGATCGCGTTTGTTTCGTGGCGTGACGGTAACCAAGATATTTATCTCTTTTCGCTCGATGATGATGATGATACGCCAAGGATCAGGAACATCACCAACACGCCGACGCGCCACGAAGACCACCCCACATGGAGTCCGGATGGCGAACTGCTCGCGTACAGCGCGCTTGACGAAGGCATCGAGAAGGTGTTTGTGCTGCCTGTCAACGACCCGAATGCGACTGCTCAAGTGCTGGAGCGTGGCCGGCAGCCGGATTGGGCACCGGACGGTTCGAGCTTGGTATCGGTCGTTGATGCGTTGGACGGCAGCCAACTGATCGCCAGCCCATTCGCTGGGGCGGGCGTCGTCCCGAGCATCATCCCGGTGCCGCGCGGCGCTTCTGACCCAAGCTGGACGGCGGCCCCGCTGCCGCAGGCGCTGGTGAATGCGGGCGGCGTTGGCCCCGCAGTGAGTGTGCCGCTGTTTATCGAGCAGGTGGATGAACGCAACACTGATCCGCCGTATCGGCTCAACCCCATTGAGGTGAATGTCGAAAATGCCGTGCTCAGCGACCGCGTCAACGACTCGTTCAATGCGCTGCGCGAAGCGGTCAATGCACAGGCGGGCTGGGATGTGTTGGGCCGCCTGGATGACGCATTCTGGTCAATTGAACGCCCGCCGCAGCCCGGCGAGGACATCCGCAGTTGGCTGAAGACCGGGCGTGCGTTTGGCCTCACGCGCAACTCGATTCTGGGGTTCCCGCCGCCGATGGAGATCGTGCGTGAGGATATTGGGATCAACACGTATTGGCGGGTGTTTGTGCGCGTGGTCGAAGATGCGCAGTCGGGGCAGTTGGGCGAACCGCTGCGCCATATGCCCTGGGACATCGCCAGCCGCACCGCCGGCGATGTCGAAGCCTACGATCAAGGTGGGCGGCTGCGGGCCGTGATGCCGCAGGGCTACTACATCGATCTCACGCAGATCATCGCAGATTATGGCTGGCAGCGGATGCCCGCCGGGCGCGATTGGCGCGCAAACGCCAACAGCATCAATTACTGGTTGTTCCGCAAACCAGACGGCCTCGATTGGTACAATGCGATGCGCGAACTGTACACCGAAGGCCAGATGGGCGGTTTCGTGCCTACGGCGACTCTAACGCCGGTACTGCCGCCGACGGAGCCGGCGACTGTCGATCCGGGTGAATTGCCGCAGATCCAGCCGACCAATCCGCCGACACAAGCGCCAACCGTGCCGCCGGCTCCGCCAACCGACCCGCCGACGATCTTGCCGACGATCCCGGAAGGCTTGCTGCCGCCGGATGCCGAAGCCCTGCTGACTCCGCTGCCGCTTGAGCCACAGAATCCGCTGGAGAGCTGATCGATGAATCGACAGAGTACCGGGATGTCTGCCGTTGTGCTGGTGCTGTTGGCCCTGGGCGGCTTTGGCTTTCTGGTGTGGTCGAATGCGCGGCCAGCCCCAGCACTGACGGTGTTGGTGCCGACTCAGGCTGAACCGACGATTGATGCGAACCCCTGGGCGGACATTCTGCGCGAGGGCTTCGGTGAGGACAGCACGCCGCTGCCCACCGTCGCGATTCCAACGGGGGAGTTCCGCCCGGCGACGTTGGCCGTGAACAGCCAGCTCGCGATCTCGCCGTTGGCCCCCGATGAACTCGGCGACGATCAAGCATTGCAGACGCCGTTTGCGCTCGGCGCGACGCCCACGCCACCACCGCCGACGGCGACCCCGCTGGTGACGGATCTGCCGGTGACGGCGCAGTTTGTCACGCGCCCGCCGCAGTCCTGGCAGCCGCCGCCGCTGATCCCGCCGTTGTCGCGTGATCCGCTGGGCCGCGATCATTATTGGCTGATGCGCCCGGTCGACTCCAACGCGACGAATTTCGGGCTGTTCTATTATCCCTATGGCTCGGACGGGCCGGAAGATGCCTGGCGCGTTCATGCCGGGATCGATATGCCCAACCCCATCGGTGAGACGGTGCGCGCGGCGGGGAGCGGGCTGGTCGTCTGGGCACGCGATGGCTTGCAAACCGAAAGCGGCGTCTTTCAGGATACGTTCAGCTATGGCAATGTCGTTGTCATCCAGCATGATTTCGGCTTTCGCGGACGCCCGCTGTACACGCTGTATGCGCATCTGTCGCGCGTGTTGGTGCTGCAAGGGCAGTATGTCAACGCCGGGGATGCGATTGGTTTGGTGGGGAATTCGGGGCGCACTACCGGGTCGCATGTCCATTTCGAGGTGCGCATGGGCGAAGCCAACACCGTGTTGAGCAGCGATGTGTCGATCCCTGGCTACGGCGCGACATACAATCCAATTCTGTGGATGGTGCCGTATGTGGGCACTGGCGTGATCGCCGGGCGGGTGACGGACATCGACGATAACCTGCTGATGGATGTGGATGTCACGGTGCGCGATTGGGTGACCAACCTCGTGTCGGATACGACGACGACCTACATCTTCCAGGGTACGGGTGTTGATGTCAACGCCGATCCCAATTGGCAGGAGAATTTTGTGGTTGGCGATGTGCCCGCCGGTCGCTATCAGGTGATCGCAAACATTGGCGGGGAACGCGTCACGGAGATCGTCAATGTGCTGGAAGGGACGACGACGTTCGTCGAGATTGCCCCAGGCAACCCGAACGCACAGATCGCGGCGGAGGCGGCACCGTAGGGCGACCGTCGAGTTTTGTGCGTAGCGCGCGGGCGGGGTCTGGTATACACTCACGCCGCTCTTGTCGATCATGCACAGTGGGTTGTGCATTTTGACTCAGGAAGGACATCTACTGATGAGGACAACCAATCAGCGGCTGTTGGGGCTGCTCTGTTTATTGCTCATTGGCTTGCTGGCCTCTGGTGCGCAAGCACAGCAAACGCCAGTGGATCGCGCGTTGCAGTCGGGGGTGCCGGTGGACAGCGTACTCGACAACAACAACTTGATTCAGGTGTTCACGCTGCAAGCGGCGGCGGGCCAAACGCTGACCATCGCGGCCAGTAACGCCATTGGTGCGCCGCTGGCGCTGGTCGTCACCGATCAAGCGGGGGACATTCTCGCGCAAGTTGCCGATAGTGATGTCACAGGCGATGTGGTGCTCGAGGCGGGCGAACTGCCAATCGGCGGTCTGTACTACATCACCGTGTTCAAATCCGCCGGGGTCGGCTCGGTGGGGACGCTGCAATTCACGCTCACAGCGACACTCAGTGGTGAAGGTGTGGCGGTGGCCGCTGCGCCAACGGAGTCGCCAACCGATGCGCCCGCACAGGTGCCGTCAACGCCCATTGTGACGGCAGCCCCTACCCTTGCTGCTACCGCAGCCGTGTTCCCGGCACCCGCCACCCCGACACCGCAGGTGCCGCCCACAGAGATCGCAGCCGCAGGCAGCACCGCGCAGACACCAGGGCAGGTTGTGACAATCGGTGGAATTCAGGTGGCGCTCGCATGGAACACAACCGACGATCTCGATCTCGAAATCCGCGATCCGGTTGGCGGTTCGCTGTACTGGACGACGCCCAATGTGAACAGCGGCGGCACGCTCGGCCCCAACGTCAATCAGGTTTGCGAGATCACCACAGACACGCCCAGCGAGTCGGCGTCCTGGCCGCCGGGCGGTGTGCCCACCGGCAGTTATGAGGTGATCGTTTATTACGAAGCCGCCTGCGACGGTGACAACCCGGTGACCTTTACCGTGTCGCCCATTGTGAATGGCGTGGCGTTGGCACCCATCCAGGATACCCTGCTGCCTGGGCAGATCTATGTTTCCAGCTTTGTGATCAACAATGACGGCTCGGCGCAAACTGGCGCTTTCGGGGGGCTAGTGGATGGACAACTGCTCCCGGCGTCCGCTGCTGAGTTGATTCTGAATGCGCAACCGCTCACGGTGGGGTCTGAAATCACGGGCTTCCTCGACCGTAACCAAATCTACCAATCCTATGCGTTCGATGCCGCTGCCAACGATGTGCTCACGGTCTCGATGAACGCGATTTCGGGCAGCCTGGATACTTTCCTGATCTTGCTGGACTCGGCGGGGAACATCGTCAGTTCCAACGATGACCGCCAGCAAGGCAACACGGACTCGTTGCTCGATACGGTGCTGCTGCCCAATGCCGGTACTTATACGCTGGTGGCGACACGCTACGCCAAGGGGTTCGGTGGTACGGAAGGGGGCTATACACTCAATATCGGGACTGCGGCGACGGCCCTGCCTGATCAATTTAGCAATCTTGAGCGTGGGTCGCTGGAAATTCGGCTGCTGTGGGATACAAACGCCGACTTGCAACTACTGGTGCGTGACCCGGCTGGCGAGGCGATCTTCGATGATAACCGTCAGTCGCGCAGCGGGGGGCAATTGTTGGCCGACGGCAACGTAAACTGCCGCCCGTTGACGGCCCCAGCCGCGTTCTCGTATATTGCCTGGCCGCAGAACATTCCGCCGCGCCTGGGGCCATATGAGGTTGAGGTCTGGTACCAGAATGAGTGCGCTGACCCCAATCCGGTGCGCTTCACACTGGCGATCTTCTTCAACGGGCAGGAGGTCTTCAGCGATGCGCCGCTTCCGCCGCTCCCCGATCAACGCTACCTGACCAGCTTCACCCTGGAGGCCGATGGCACTGCGCGTTCCAGCGACGCCGGATTCATCACGGGAATAAATTCGCTCGATTGGGCCACAGAGCGTGAAGCCGGGAATTTCACGGTGCTGGTCCCGCCGAACCAACAGGTGGCCGGCAGCATCACCCCCGATAACAAGTTCGATGTGTATGTCTTCGAGGCGCAGGCGGGGGATGTGTTGCAAACGCTGGCGATGCGCGCGACCTCTGGCAACCTCGATACGACTCTGTACTTCGTGGGGCCGTCAGGCGCATTGTTGGATGAAAACGATGACATCATCCCTGGCACAGACACCAACTCTGCCATCACGTCGATACCGCTTTTGGAGACGGGGCAGTATACGGTTGTCGCCACGCACTTTGGCGCGCTTTACGGCGGCACCACCGGTACCTACACCTTAACGTTTGATCTGCTCGCGGCGCAGGGTTAAGTTCGCTTCAGTGGACGCAGGGCGGCCCATACGGTGGATTATTTGTGGGCCGCCTCGGTAACGCTGTGGTCACTGCTCCCCGCAATTCAGGTCTGATCGAACCTTGCCAACCGATCAACGATAGATTATCATAACCAAGTGTTGAACAGCAGCCTCATCAATACCTGCGCGTTCGGTCACACAACCCAAAGAGAGTCAATTCTTGGGGCCACATCCCGGAGCGGACTCTAACTACAAACAAATCAATTCAACTGCGTTCGTTCATGAAAGCGATCTTCACATGAAAATTCGTTTGCTGCTTCTGCCGGGCCTGCTTGCCGTCCTGGTTTTGTTTGCTGCCTGCGGCCCACCCCCAGAGCTGCGCGATGATACCTTGTTGCAAGATGACAGCCTGCTCACTGGC
>JAADYY010000642.1 GCA_010092805.1 Chloroflexota bacterium
GGGTGGTCGTTGACCTGTGTCTCCCTCTTTGGGACAATATAGTTGAGCCTGCGACAATCACTTTAGCAGAATGACGCGAGCGAACGGCTAAGCACAGGTTAAGGGTGCGTAAAATCTTCGTGATGGGCGGCGTTTCGGCGCGACAACTGCGTGATAGCTGCCTGCACAAACCAGCGATAGCGCTCCTCAAAGCGCGCTTTCTTGGCGGCATCCAGGCACCAGCTCGACATCTGGCCGACCGGACGCAGCCCCATACACAAATCCCAATAGGGCAGGTGCGTATAGTCGATGTGCGGCATTTGCGCGCGATACGCCTCGGTGAAGCGCTGCATGGCGTCGCGGCCAAAGAACCAGAGCATTTCGCGCCGGCTGTTGGCGACATCCGCCAGCGGATCACCCAGGGCGGCGTCCTCCCAATCAATCACCGCCTGCACCTGATCGCCGCGCCACAAAACATTGCCCGGCCAAAAATCGCCGTGCAGCAGGACAGCGGCGTTGTGCGTGACCACGTGCTGGTGTGCCTGTAAGGCCGCCCGCACTTCCCGCTCGTGCAACCGCTCATGGAAATGCTCCGGCGGGTTGTCGAGTTTCTGCGTGCAGAAATCCGCGATGAGCGGCGCAAATGACAAATCAACCGTGCGCACATCGACAGTGTGGATCTGTGCCAGACTGTGTGCCATCGTGATCACGTAGGCGTCGATGTTGTCTGGATCAAAATTCGGCTCCCCATCGATGAAGGCTTCGATGAGGAAAGCCGGTTCTGCCAATTGCGTATGATACAGCCGGGGAACGGGCACCCGCTGACTTTGCAGCAATTGCAAGATCTGTGCTTCTTTCGCAACGCGATCACGGTGATGCTGCCGGACGACGTAGGTTTGCGTTGCACCGTTGGCGGTTTGGACTTCAAGCGCCGTCACATGCGCGGAGACACCGCCGGGCAGCGCCCACGCGCGGCGTAGGTGCCCCCCTGGCACGATGATTTGAATAGATGCCTCGAATTGATGATCCACTGATTGACCTTTTGGCTGTGTATTATGCTTGAATTCGACACCTGAATCATGCTGGATGCAAGTTGGGTGAGCAAGCACGATCTGTATGAAACTGATTCGCCCGCCGACACATTATCGAAAGGTGCCAGCTATAATCTACGATTGATCGTATGCTTGGAAGGAGCAACGCAATGAGTACCTGTGATATTGGCGTTTATGGTTTGGCGGTGATGGGGCAGAACCTCGCCCTGAATCTGGCAGATCACGATAACCGCGTGGCCGTCTACAACCGGACGGAAGCCAAAACGCGGGAATTTGTCGATCAGAAAGTAGATGGCAAGCCGGTGGAAGCAGCTTATGAATTGGATGCCTTCGTGGGGCTGCTCAAGAAGCCGCGCGTCATCCTGTTGATGTTGAAGGCCGGGGGCGTGCTCGATACGGTGATCGATCAACTGCTGCCTCACCTGGAAGCCGGGGACATCATCATGGATGGTGGCAACTCCCACTTCACAGACACGGAACGCCGCGCCGAGATGCTGGCAGCGCGCAACATTCACTACATTGGGCTGGGGGTTTCTGGCGGTGAAGAAGGTGCGCGGCATGGCCCCAGCTTGATGCCCGGTGGGACGCAGGAAGCCTACGCCCGTGTGCAGGCGATGCTGGAAGCGGTGGCCGCCGAAGCAGAGGGTGAACCCTGCGTGACGTATCTGGGGCCGCGCGGTTCGGGGCATTACGTGAAGATGGTGCACAACGGAATCGAATACGCCATCATGCAGGCCATCGCCGAAATCTACGACGTGCTGAAGCGCGCGGCGGGGATGTCCCCGGCGCAGATGAGCGATGTTTTCCGGCGCTGGAACGAAGGGCCGCTGTCCTCGTTCCTGGTCGAGATCACCGCCAATGTGCTGGCGTATGTGGAGCCGGAAACAGGTCAGGCGCTCGTTGACCTGATCCTTGACCGCGCGCAGCAAAAGGGGACAGGTAAATGGACAACCCAGGACGCGCTCGACCTGGGCGTGCCTGTGCCCACTATCAGTACCGCCGTCGATGCGCGCATTATTTCGGCGCTGAAGGCCGAACGCCAACACGCCGCCTCGATTCTGCAAGGTCCGTCGCCGCGCCCGGACGGTGCCCAGGATCAATTGGTTCAGGATCTTGAGGGGGCGCTGCTCGCCACCGAAATCTGCGCTTATGCGCAGGGCTTTGTGGCGATGCGTGCCGCCAGCGCCGAATACAATTACAACCTCAACATGGCGGACATCGCACATATCTGGCGCAACGGCTGCATCATCCGCGCTGCCATGCTCAATGAGATGCGCCAGGCGTTTGGCGAGAACAACGATCTGCCTAACCTGATGATTGCGCCGCACTTCGCGAGCGTGCTGGCAGCGCGTCAGACGGCGTGGCGGAATGTCGTTGGGTTGGCTGTGCAGTCCGGCATCCCGACACCCTCGCTCAGCAGCGCGTTGGCCTACTACGATAGCTATCGCACCGCCCGCCTGCCCGCGAATCTGATCCAGGCGCAGCGCGATTACTTCGGTGCGCACACTTATGAACGCATCGACAAAGCCGGTGAATTCCACACTGAATGGCAGGGGAATTAACCAAACGCCCGTTTAATTGAACCGTTGGCGATCACCACACACCCCGCCCCATCATCTGCCGCAGTAAGGATGCACACATCAGAGACAGCGCCAAAGCAAGCGCTGCCTCTGAGTGTGCGCGTTCGCCTGGGCGCTCCAGAACCCCGGCGCAAGGTTTCGGCGGTGACCCGCGTGTTTCCTGGGCCAAATTCGCCCCAAAATCATGATCGTGGCGTCCAAATATGCTAACATTGTTAAAGATCACTTCATGTATCGCAGGAGATCTGAGCTTATGGATGGGATTCAGTTCAGCGAAATTGTGGCATTGTTGGGGCCAGGCTCTGGGAACCTCGTCTGGAACATTTTTCTGTA
>JAADYY010000643.1 GCA_010092805.1 Chloroflexota bacterium
GGTGGGGGGGACTGTGGCTCGACGGTCGAGCGATCATCGAAGACGATGCCGCTGATCATCCCGGTGATCGTCGCCAGCGGCACCCGCTCCGGCGGGTTGCCGAAGGCACCGCCCCGACTCGTGCCATATGCGACCACACCCCACATTTGCTCGCCCGATTGATCGAAGATGGGCATCGCCAGCACAGACTGCGCGTTGGCAAGGCTGCTTTCGTGCGCGGCGGCAGTGCCATCAACCACAACCAACTGTGGGGTGTTGACAATGCCGCCGATCATGCCCTGGCCGTTGACAATCCCCTTGACTTGATCCAGCGGGTGGGTGCTGACGACCGGGCGCAGCATGGTGTCTTCTTTGCGGTAGATCGTGATCGAGTCGGTGCGGATCAACGCGCGCGACTGGTTGATCAACCATTGCAAGCGGGCCACCATCGACGGCTGCTGGGCGACTTGCTTGGCCACATCGACCAGCGCGGGGACTTCGACCAGCAGTTGCGGCAAATTGAGATCGACGGTGTGCTGCATCAACGCCAGCCGCATGACGAACTGCGCGATGTGCTGCTGCTGTAACATCGGCTCGGCGCGCCCGACAGGCTGGGCCGGCTGCCCCGCCAGCATCGAGGCCAGCATGTTGCAGCGCTCGATGGTCTGGGTCGAAAATGTCAGCAAGCCCTGGTAACGTTGCTGGCGGCCTGGGCGCTCGGTGGTTTCGGCCAGCACTTGCGCCAGCAGCATCACTTGCCAGGATGGATCGTTGATGATAAGAAAGCGTTCTTTGGTGAGCGCGGAACCGCTGGGCAGCGCAATAAATTCGGTATTGTTCAGGCTGCGCGGGCGCACATCGGCTTCGCCCAGCACAGTGATCTTGCGGCTGTGACGTGCCAATTCGCCGTAGCTGGCCGCGTACAGTTCAAACGATGAGAACGTCTGGACGCCCACAAACACATGCGGCTCAAACATGCTGCTGAGAATCGTCTGCTGAATCTGAGCGTTGAGCACGTTCAGCACATCAATCCCCTGCTGAAACAGCCGGTTGCTGTGGCTGGTTGCAATTAAGGAGAATAACGATGGGTCTGGTGGCATCGCTCCTGGCCCTTCAACTTTAGGTTAACAGCTTTGGCTGTGTGCTAGTTAAGAATTGCCGCAGCACGTGTGAACGCAGTGTGCAAGTAAGCAGATACAGCAATTCTTGGTGACCTTTGACCCTATCATAGCAGTGCTGATGCATTTTGCTGTCTTAAGTTTAGTGCTCTGAGATGAAAAATTGGAAAATTCTAACTTTTGCGTAGTATTATGAGTTATTTAAGGTATGACACCCACTAACCTGGGACTTTCAGACTATAAAACTGACGCTTATCAGCGTACGTCCGCCAACTTTGAGTTCCACAAGCTGTTGGCAAGGCTGCCGCACAAACATTGATAAATCAATAAGATGGGTGAAGCGCTCAATGAATGCGGTGATGTGATGGGGGGGTGAGTATGGCGTGTGGCTCGCACGCTGATGGCCTCAATGCGCTGTCGATGGCGTGAAATTGACGATGCAGCGCCGCTACAAGTATTTTAGCTATCGTTGTCATTTTCAACAATGGTATAACAATGATGTAATGGTCATTCTAAAACCTCTAAGCGGCTGTGCGGCCTGCATTCATTTTGAGCTGGGGCGGTTGGAATCTGCGGCATATAGGTTAGGATGGTGGCAGTAGGCCGATTCAAACTTCGACCGTTCACAGCGCTGTTGTGGAGTGTATACGTTGAAAACGACGCTCAACATCCTCAGGGATCCAGCGTTCCAAAATCTGCTCAGTCTCATCAGCCTGTTACTCTCGGCACTCACATTTGTGCTCACCTTGCAGCAGCCGACCACGAATCGCCTCGCTACCACGCCGACAACCGCCACAACCCCACCTGTGTTGATCATCGCGCTGGCCGCTGTCGTGCTGCTGGTGATCGTGGCGCTGCTGGCGCGGGCGCGCCGCGATACCGACTCCGGCAGACGCTCGATCCGCCCGATTCTGCTGGTGATCGCGGCGGTCGTTGGGCTTGCGACGCTGTGGATCGTGCTGGCGACTTAGCCGGGTGATCGGCGCGCTGGCGATGGTCGCTGGTGAGCGGAAATGGTGCTAGAATCACGGTCAACTGGCGTGAGACGTGAACTGATGCACATTCCCGTTCTACTTGATCCCATCCTTGATCACCTGCTGGCGCTCGACCGCCCGGTCACACGATTGATCGACGGCACTGTCGGCGCGGGGGGGCACAGCGCCGCGCTGCTCGAAGCGGGGGTTGAGCAAGTGCTGGGCCTGGATCGCGATCCGACGGCGCTGAAGCTGGCGGCGGAACGGCTCGCCCCATTCGGCGTGCGTGCGCAGATCGTGCAGGCGAGTTACGCGCAGATGACCGTTGAAGCCGCCCGAATCGGCTGGGATGCGGTGGATGCGATCCTGCTGGACCTGGGCGTGTCGTCAATGCAACTCGATACGCCGGCGCGCGGCTTCGCGTTCCGCCACGAAGGGCCGCTCGACATGCGCTTTGACGCGGGCAGCCCCGGCACGACCGCCGCCGATCTGGTGAACACGCTGGATGAGGACGAACTCGCTGACCTGTTCTACCGCTACGGCGAAGATCCCGCCGGGCGCAAACTGGCGCGGGCGGTTGTGCGTGCGCGCCCGTACCAGACGACGCGCGAACTGGCCGCCGTGATCGAGGCGGCGGTGCCACCCCCGCGCCCCCGCGCCCGCCGCAAATCGCCCCATCAATCAACGATCCATCCCGCGACGCGCGTCTTTCAGGCGCTGCGGATTGCGGTCAATGATGAGCTGAATGTGCTGGAGCGCACGCTGCCCGCCGCCATCGATCTGCTGAAGCCGGGCGGGCGGCTGGCGGTGATCAGCTTTCACAGCCTGGAAGACCGGATCGCCAAGACGGCGTTCAAGCTGGCGAGCACGGACTGCATCTGCCCGCCGAAGGTGCCCGTCTGTGTGTGCGGTCACCGGGCCAGCGTGCGGCTGATCACGCGCAAGCCGCTGACCGCCACCGATGAAGAGATCACGCGCAACGCGCGCAGCCGCAGCGCCAAGTTACGGATTGTGGAGAAATTGGCCGATGGCGAATTGGTTTGAGCAGCATGTGCTGCAACCGGGCCACCGCCGCCCGCAGCGCCAGATCGCGGCGTTGGCGACGTTGGTATTGGTGGTCGGGATCATCATCGGCGCGCTGTATCTGTCGCAGTCGTCGGCAACCTCGACGCTGGGGCGGCAGCTTGAGGAGATGATTGAGATTCGCAACAATCTGGAACAGCAAAACGAACAGCTCCGCGCCGAGATCGCCAGTTTGCGCAGCGTGCCGCGTCTGTTGGAGCGGGCGGCGGAACTCGGTTTCGCCCCGGCAAATCGTGATGAGATCGAGTATCTGGTCATCGATGGCTACAACCCCAACCGGGAGACGCTTGTGATCGACGTGGAACCGGAAGCCGAACCGCTGCCGGTCTACGACGAATCGTTTACGGGCTGGGTGCAGCAACAGTGGGATCTGTTTCGGGTGGAAATTGAAGCGTTCACGAGCCGAGGAGCGACACCGTGACTCAAGGGCAGTTATCTGGACAGATGCAGGGATGGTCGCCGCAGCAGCAGGAGCAGTTCCGGCGGCGGATGGCGGTCGTCGTTGTCGGCCTGCTGATTGCGAGTATGGTGGTGTTGGTGCGGTTGGCGTCGTTCCAGCGCCCGCTTGACCCGGAAGCGAACGCCTATCTGCAAAATTTGCGCGACGCCGGCTATCAGCAGACCCTTCAGCTTGGATCGGCGCGTGGCAGCATTTATGACCGCAACGGCGAACCGCTGGCCGTCAACATGCTGGAATACAGCGTCGGCATCAGCCCAAATTTGGTGAACGAGCCGCAGGTGGTGGCGCGGCAGCTTTCCGCAGAGCTGGGCCTGAACGAACTCTCGACGTTCAACGCACTCTCAACCGACTTGCCCTGGGTGGGGTTGGCCGATGAAGTCAGCGCGGAGGTGGGGCAGCGACTGCGGGCGCTCGATATTTTTGGGCTGACGATGGAAGCGCGCCCGCGCCGCAGCTACCCGCAGGGGACGCTGGCCGCGCATGTGGTCGGCTTCGTTGGCGCTAACGGTGTCGGCTATTTCGGGGTGGAAGGCTACTACAACGATCAGCTTTCCGGCGAAGTCCGCGAGCGGCAGGTGAGCAACATCCCGTTCGAGCTGCCGCTCGTCGATTGGCAGCCAGATCGTGGTGCCGACATCGTGCTGACGATTGACCGCGATGTGCAGTACATCGTGGAAACGGAACTCGCCGCCGCCATCGACCGTTACAACGCGACCGCTGGCACGATCATCGTCATGAACCCGCGCAGCGGCGATATTCTGGGGATGGCGAACTGGCCGACCTTCGACCCGAACGTTTACACCGTCGGGGTGGATGAGTGGCGCAACCCGGCGATCAGCGAGCAGTTTGAGCCGGGGTCGATCTTCAAGGTGGTGACGGTGGCGGCGGCGCTGGAAACCGGCGCGATCACGCCGGACTGGACCTACAACGATCAGGGCGTGCTGGAAATGGGCGGCATCACGATCCGCAACTGGGATCGCGCGGTGTACGGCACGGTCGATACGACTCAGGTGCTGGTGCAGTCGCTGAACGTGGGCGTGGCGACGATTTCGACGTTGATGGGGCCGACAGATTTTTACCGGATGCTGGATGCGTTCGGTGTGGGCAGCCAGACCAATGTCGATATGGAAGGCGAGGCCGCTGGGACGATGTTTGTGCCCGGCGACGCCGATTGGAGCGAGAGTATGCTGGGTACCAACGCCTTCGGCCAGGGCGTGGCGGTGACCCCGCTGCAAATGCTCACCGCAGTTTCGGCCATCGCCAACGACGGGCGCATGATGCGGCCCAACATCGTCCACCAAACCATCAATGGCGACCGCGTGACCCTGATCCCGCCGTCGGGCCAGCGCTTGATCTCCGAGACGACGGCCCGGCAAGTCCGCGATATGATGGTGGCGGTGGTGCGTGATGGCGTTGATGGGCGCGCATCGGTGGATGGTTACACGATTGCGGGCAAAACCGGCACCGCGCAGATCCCGACGCCGCTGGGCTACGACCCCAACGACGCGATTGCCTCGTTCGTCGGGTTCCTACCCGCTGACGACCCGCAATTGAGCATTCTCGTGAAGCTGGACCGCCCAAATGAATATTGGGGCGCACGAACCGCCGCGCCCACGTTTCAGCGGCTGGCCGAGCGGCTGGTGATCGCGCTGGAAATTCCGACAGATGCGGTGCGGGCGCAGCTCGCGCAGGCGGGCGGCTCGGTCGATAACATCCGCCGCTGAGCGCGGCTTTGCTGATGTACGGAGGGCTTCGGATGGACAACAGCGAATGGACAACGGCTTGCCAATTGCACTGACGTTTGGGGTGTTGGCGTTCTTGCTCGGCGTGATTTGGGGTGGGCCGTTCGTCGAGGTGCTGCGGCGGCTCAAGGTGGGTAAGCAGATTCGCGTCGAACTGGCCGAGGGGCATCAAAAGAAGGCCGGGACGCCGACGATGGGCGGCATCATGATCGTGGTGCCCGTGATCGTGCTGGTGATCGCGCTGAATCTCGTCAGTCTGGTGCGCGAAGTCACCGGGCCGAGTATTCTGCTGCCGCTGTTTGTGCTGTTCGGGTTCGCGGTGCTGGGCGCGGTCGATGATTGGGAAGGGATCATCCGGTCGCGCGGGCGGCCCATCGGTGAGGGCTTGAGCGGGCGCGCCAAATTCGCCGGGCAGGTTGTGCTGGCGACCATCGCCGCGCTGATCATCGCGTTGTACGACGGCGGGTTTCAGTTCGCCAACGAGATGTTTGTGCCGCTGCTGGGCTTTTCGATTCCGCTGGCACCACCGCTGTTCATTGTGATCACGGTGTTCATCATCGTCGGCACCTCTAACGCGCTCAACTTCACCGACGGCATGGACGGCCTGGCGGGGATCATCACCGCGAGCGCGTTCGCCGCTTACGGCATCATCGCCTTTTTGCAGGGGCAAATCTTTTTGGTGCAGTTGTGTTTCATTCTGGTAGGAGCGTGCTTCGCGTTTCTGTGGTATAACGCACACCCGGCGCAAATGTTCATGGGCGACACGGGGTCGCTGGCGTTAGGGGCGACTCTGGGCACTGTCGCGGTGATGACGGGCCAATGGCTGCTGCTGCCGGTGATCGCGATTGTGCCGGTGGCCGAGATCATCTCGGTGATTTTGCAGGTCACGTATTTCCGCACGACCAAAGGCCAACGCCTGTTTCGGATGGCACCGCTGCATCATCATTTTGAACTGCTGGGCTGGAGCGAAACGCAGATCGTCCAGCGCTTCTGGTTGGTGGGCTTGCTGAGCGCGATGGTTGGGGTTGCGTTGGCACTGGTATGAGCGCAGCCGCTGCCCGTGTGGTTCAACACGAGCGCGCAGCACGGATCTCGTGGACTAACGCTATGGAATTGAAGAACGGACGGATGGCGGTCGATCCGCTGAATGGCAAACGGGTTGTGGTGCTGGGCTTCGCGCGGCAGGGGCGGGCCTTGGCGCGCTGGCTGCCGCGCGTAGGGGCGGAGGCGGTGATCAGCGACAGCCAGACCGCCGATCAAATCGAATATGATCCAGCCGACTACCCAGATGTCGAGCTTGTGCTGGGCGGCCACCCGGAAGGGTTGCTGCAAGGCGCGGATTTGCTGTGTTTGTCCGGCGGCGTGCCGCTTGACCTGCCGATTGTACAGGCGGCGGTGCGGGCGGGCATTCCGCTGAGCAACGACGCACAGCTCTTCATCGAACGCTGCCCGGCGTCTGTCATCGGGGTCACCGGGAGTGCGGGCAAGACGACGACCACCACCCTCGTCGGCGCGATTTGCGAACGAGCAGGGTATACGACGTGGGTGGGCGGCAACACCGGGACGGTGCTGCTGGAGTCGCTGCCGGAGATCAAACCGGAGCACCGGGTGATCATGGAACTGTCGAGCTTTCAGCTTGAGATCATGACGGTGAGTCCGCGCCTCGGCACGATTTTGAACATCACGCCGAATCACCTGGATCGGCATGGTTCGATGGAGGTCTATCGGCAGGCCAAAGCGCAGATCATCGCGCACCAAACCGACAACGATGTGGCGGTGCTCGCCTGGGACGACGGCGGCGTGCGCGCACTCGAAGACAGCGTGAGGGGGGGGCTGGTCTGGTTCAGCGGGCGCGATATGGTGGCGGATGGGGCGTTTCTGGCGGGCCAGCGGCTGATTCTCACGGGCGATGCCAGCCCCGACGGTGATCCGCATGTGCTCTGTGAGCGGGGCGACATCCGGCTGCGCGGCGATCATAACGTGCTGAATGTGCTGGCCGCCTGTGCGATCACAGGCGCGACCGGGATCGCGCCGGAGGTGCTGGCCGCCGCGATCAAAGATTTCACCGGTGTGCCGCATCGGCTGGAAACGGTGCGTGCGGTCAACGGTGTGACCTATGTCAATGACAGCATCGCCACCGCACCGGAGCGGGTGATCGCGGCGCTGCGCAGCTACGACGAGCCGGTGGTGCTGCTGCTGGGCGGGCGCGACAAAAAGCTGCCCTGGGAAGACCTGATCAAGCTGGCGCTGCAAAAGACGCGCCACATTGTCGCGTTTGGCGAAGTGGGTGATTTGGTGGTGCGGACGATTCAGTATCTGCACGGCTTCACCGATGGGGTCACGCAAGTGGCGACGCTGGCCGAAGCCGTCGCGACGGCGGCAGCGATCGCAGCGCCGGGCGATGTGGTGCTGCTCTCGCCGGGGGGGACCGGCTTCGATGCGTTTCAGGATTTTGCCGAACGCGGCGAGGAATTTCGGCGGTTGGTCAGCGAACTGTAGCGGTGACGGCATCGGGGGATAATTCTACGTGTAGGTGTAGGTGTAGGTGTAGGTGAGGGGGACGTATGGCGGAACAATCGGCGACACCGCAGTTCATTGAAGACACTGGGTTAAATCACGCCGAGATGAACGACCCGGTGATGCCTGTGATCGCGGGCGGACGGATGTTGGCGCGGGGCGGTGGCGAGACGGAAGCCATCCGCCGCCCACGACGGTTGGGCCTGCTGGCGACCTTCGACGGCTATTTGCTGGTCGTCACGCTGATTCTGGTGGCCATCGGCTGCATGATGGTTTACAGCACCACGTTCGACTGGGGCTACCAGGACTTCGACAACGAAGCCCACATTTTGATGCTGCACGTGCGTAACCTGGCGGTTGCGGCGGTGCCGTTCATCGCGCTCATGCTGATCGACTACCGCACGTGGCGGCGCTTCGCTGTGCTGCTGTTGCTGGGTACCATCGGCGTGCTGATTGCGGTGCTGCTGTTCGGCGACGACACGTTCAATGCGCGGCGCTCGCTGTTTCAGGGGTCGTACCAGCCGGGCGAATTGGCCGAACTCGTCGTGGTGATCTACATGGCGGCGTGGTTGGGATCGAAGCGAACGCGGGTCGCCAGCATCTTCAACGGGTTGCTGCCGTTTATCGCGCTGCTGGTGTTGGTGGGCGTGCCGATCATTTTGCAGCCAGATTTGAGTACAGCCGCCACGATTTTCGTCGTCGCGGGGATCATGTATTTTCTGGCCGGCGCGAACATCATGCACCTGGCAGCGGTGGCGGGGCTGTTGGCGGCGGCGGGCTGGTTTTTGAGCCAGAACCTCATTTACGCCGGAAACCGTGTGGGGTCGTTCATCGCCGGGCTGACGGATGTCACCCAATCCAGCGATCACGCGCAGCAGGCGATCATTGCCTTCATGAACGGCGGCTGGACGGGCGTCGGGCTGGGGCAGGGCCGCCAAAAATTCGGGGCGCTGCCCGTGCCCCACACCGATAGCGTTTTCGCCGTGATCGGCGAGGAACTCGGCGTGATCGGCGCGGCGTTTGTGGTGCTGCTGTACGTTGTGCTGCTGATTCGCGGCTTGCAGGTCGCGCGGCGCGCGCCCGACTCGTTTGGGGCGCTGCTGGCCTCCGGGATCACGCTGTGGTTGATCGTCAAGGCGCTGCTCAACATCGCGGTGATGCTCAACATTCTGCCGACGACGGGCGTGACGCTGCCGTTCGTGAGTTATGGCGGCTCGTCACTGGTGACTGCGCTGGCGGGGGTCGCCCTCATATTAAGTGTTTCACGCGTGACCGCGCTGCAAAATTCGCCGGAAGGGAGAAACGTCAGTGCGCATTATGATCGCGGCTGGGGGAACCGGTGGTCACGTCTATCCGGCCATCGCCATCGCCGCCGCGTGCCTCAAGCTGCGCCCCGCCGCTGAGCTGACGTTCGTCGGCAGTGTGGGCGGTTTCGAGCGCCCGCTGCTGGAAGCGGCGGCGATCCGGTTTGTGCACCATGACGAAGTGCGGGCCGGGCCGCTGCACGGCGTCAACCCGCTGCGGGCGTTGGTGAGCGTCATCGAACTGACCATCGGTACACTTCAAGCGTTGCTGCTGGTGATGCGCCGCCGCCCGCGTGCTTTACTCCTCACGGGCGGCTGGGTGGGGCTGCCAGTGGCGTTGGCCGCGTGGATCTTGCGGGTGCCGAGCCTGATCTATCTGCCGGACATCGAGCCGGGCCTGACGATTCGGGTGCTGCGGCGGTTTGCGACGCGCGTCGCGGTGACGGCTGAAGACTCCGCGCCGTACTTCCGGCCCGGCCAGATGATCGTCACGGGCTACCCGCTGCGCGAGGAGATCGTCGCTGCGCGTGGCCCGGATGGGCGCGCGCAGGCACAAACCCACTTCGATCTCGACCCGGCGCGCCAAACGCTGTTGGTGTTCGGGGGCAGCCGCGGCGCTCGGACGATCAACGCGGCGCTGGTCGCCATCCGGCGCGCACTGCTGGCCGACGGCCTCCAGATCATCCACGTGACCGGGACGCTCGACTGGCCGGAGATCAGCGCCCAACGCGACGGCGACGCAGCGGCAGATCCTGATCTGTATCGCGGTTATCATGCGTTTCCATATTTGCACGACGACATGGGGTGGGCGTTCGCCGCTGCTGATCTGGTGGTGTGCCGGGCCGGGGCCAGCAC
>JAADYY010000013.1 GCA_010092805.1 Chloroflexota bacterium
AAAATTAAGCAAATGCAAACCTTGCTGCAACATAATCCGGATGGTTTGATCGTCCTCGATGACGAGGGCCGTGTGCTATTTGCAAATCCATCCGCCGCCCGGCTGTTTGGGTACACGACGGATGAATTGGTGGGGGTGCAGTTGGGGTTGCCCATCGGTGATGATGACCCTGCCAGCGAAATCGATGTGCTGCACAAGGACGCCGGGCCGCTGGTTGTCGAAATGCGCTCGGCGCGCCTCCAATGGGAAGGGCGAATGGCGCATCTCGTCACACTCCGCGACATCACTGCGCACAAACGCCGCGCCGAGGCGCTGCGTCAAGCGCAGCAGCTCGTACTTTCGGTGCTCAACGCGCTGCAAACCAGCATCGCTGTCGTCGATCACACGGGTGAGATCATTTTGGTGAACGAGGCTTGGGCCGCCAGCGCACGCGAGGGCGGCGACCCAAATGTTGAGCACACCGGGGTTGGCATCAACTATGTTGAGGTGTGCCGAACGTCTGCGGCGCATGGTGACGCGGACGCGAGCCGGGTGCTTGAGGGGATGTTGGGGACGATCAGCGGGGCGCTGCCGTCGTTCGAGCACGAATATCCCTGCCACACCCCCACAGAAAAGCGGCGCTATTTGATGCGCGCCCTGCCGCTCGATCTCGATGGTGGGCGCGGGCTGGTGATCGCGCATCTCAACATCACACGGCAGTATGCGGCGGCGCGCGCGCAGGCCGAACGCGAGACATTCACCTCCATTGAGGCAGCCCATTTGCGGGAACAGCAGGCCTTCGAGCATTTCATCATGGGTGTGCCGCCGGGGGCGCTGCGGGCGCTGCCGGCCCGGCCTGGCCTTGATGACCGTCATCTCGGCGGCTTTGTGGGCCAGTACGTGATGTTGATTGAGCAGGCGCTGCTGCAGCGCGCTTACCGCGTTCACGATGCGCAGAACGCCCGCGTTCGTGAATTTGCCGAAGCCCTGGGGCACGCCGACGCGCACCCGCGCGATGTCATTCAAATTCACTTGCGCGCGTTGCAGCGTAATCGCCAAGCACAGCGTGCGCCCGATCTGCTGCAAGCGCAGGTTGAGGAGAGCCGACTGATTCTGCTGGAAGTGTTGGGGTATCTGGCGGCATTCTACCGGGAGAACCGCCAGATACCCCCCGCGCGTTGACTCGGACGGATTGCCCAATGAGATGTAAAAAAACTGTAACACGTGTCACTGTTCGATGGGACTGGCGGTGCCTACCCGACTTAGACGAGCCATGTTGCCGCAAATGAGTACATTAATGAACAAATTGGTGTTGCGTCTTTACGTCGCGGGTGCAACCCCGCGCTCGGAGCGGGCGGTCGCCAACATTCGCGCGGTGTGCGCCGACCTGACGACGGACTATGATCTCGAAGTCATCGATGTCACCCAACAACCAGATGTCGCCGAACGCGAACGGATCATGGCAACCCCGGCGTTAGTGCGCGAATCCCCACTGCCACGCCGCCGCATCATCGGGGATATGTCACAGCATCAACTTGTTATTCAAGCGCTTGACTTGCCGGCACTCCCTCCACCCCCGCCCATTGAATAAACATTGACCGCCGAGCAAACGCAGACAAAAGCTGGGCTGTGCGCTCAGCGCGACTCACGAGATAGGAACAAGGTATGACGACATTGCCACACGCGGATATTGAGAAACTCGCAACGGGAATTCCTGGTTTCGATCACATCGGCTATGGCGGGTTGCCCAAAGGGCGTACAACGCTGGTGAGCGGTTCGGCGGGGACGGCCAAAACTGTGTTCGCCTGCCAATTTCTGGCCGAAGGCATTCTGCAAAAGCAAGAGACCGGGGTCTTCGTGACGTTTGAGGAGTCGGTCGAAGATGTTCGCCGCAATATGCGCGGGTTTGGTTGGGATATCAGCGCCTGGGAAGCGGCGGGCCACTGGCAGTTCGTCGATGCCTCGCGCCTTGTGGAGCCGAGCATCATTGACGGGGATTTTGACCTGGGGGGGCTGTTGGCGCGCATTGAGCACGCGGTGCGCACGGTGAACGCCACGCGGGTTTCGCTGGATTCGCTGGGGGCCATCTTCACGCAGTTCAGCAATACAGCCATCATCCGCGCGGAGCTGTTCCGCATTGCCTATGCGCTGAAGCAACTGGGGGTCACGACAGTGATGACGGCTGAGCGCGTCGAAGAGTATGGCGCGATTGCCCGGCACGGCATCGAGGAATTTGTGGCCGACAATGTCGTCATTCTGCGCAACGTCCTTGAGTCCGAAAAGCGCCGCCGCACCATCGAAGTGCTGAAGTTTCGTGGCACACTGCATCGCAAAGGGGAATACCCATTCACGGTGCTGCCCAACCAGGGGATTATCGTCATCCCCGTCGCGGAAATTGAGCTGAAGCAGCGCTCATCCAGCATTCGCATCAGCTCCGGCAGCCCAGAACTGGACATCATGTGCGGCGGCGGGTTCTTCCGCGACTCGGTGATTCTGGTTTCGGGGGCCACTGGCACCGGCAAAACGCTGCTGGCAACACACTTTATGGCGGGTGGCTTTGCCAGCGGCGAGCGTGGGCTGCTGCTGGCTTTCGAGGAAAGCCGCGAACAGTTGTTCCGCAATGCCAGCGGGTGGGGCATCGATTTTGAGGCGATGGAACGCGAGAATAAATTGCTGGTGCACAGCGTTTACCCCGAAATCGCCGGACTCGAAGATCATCTCATCGAGATCGAGCGGATCATCAAAACATTTCAGCCGCACCGCGTCGCCATCGACAGCCTGTCGGCGTTGGAGCGCATCGGCACGATTCGCGGCTTCCGCGAATTTGTCATCGGGCTGACGTCGTTCATCAAGCAGCAGGAGATCGCCGGGTTGTACACCTCAACAACGCCGTCGTTGCTTGGCGGCACCTCCATCACCGAAGCCCACATCTCGACGATCACCGACACGATCATTTTGCTGCGTTATGTCGAACTGTACGGCGAGATGCACCGCAGCATAACCGTGCTGAAGATGCGTGGGTCGATGCACGAGAAAAACATCCGCGAATTCATCATCGACTCGACGGGGATGCATATCGGCGAACCGTTCCGCGATATTTCCGGGATTATCTCCGGCAACTTCACCCAAATCCCTTCGGAAATTGAGCGTATTCGTGGTTTGTTCAACGAAGATGACACCTTCACCACACCAAATGCATAAGATCACAATGCAGCCATTGGGAAAATACGCTTATGATC
>JAADYY010000127.1 GCA_010092805.1 Chloroflexota bacterium
TGCCGGGCACACGTCGGAGCGCGGCGTCATCGGCGCGCAGAATCGCGTGAACATCGTGGTCAAAGTGCGCCATCAGCGCCCGCAGCTTCTTCCCACCCAGATGATCGACGAGGCACAGCGCCACCCACGCCGCAGCCAACGCCTGATCCGCCGGATCGATGGGCGGTGGTGACACCGGTCAATCTTCCTGGTAATACTCAATGATCGAGAGCAGCATCGCGTTGATGAAGGTGTTGACCTGCCGCAGCAGGTTGGCCCATTCGGAAGCGTTGCGCGGCGGCGTGATCTCTGACCAGGTGAGCACCGCATTGGTGACGAAATCGCTGAAGTATAGGAAGCCGCGCACCGCCTCTGGCAGTTGCAGCCCGTCCTGATGAAGCATGGCGGCGTAATGTTTGCCCAGGTCAATCGCCAGCGACAGCTTATCGTCTGGCGCACCCGCCGCCATATATTCCCGCAGCGCTTCCAGCACGCGCCGCCCCTGTTCGCGCAGAGTCTGCCGTGTGGGTTCGCTCAGCCGCGCGTACCAGCTCTCATTCGCCAACCCGCTGTTGTCCACCTGCAGGCGCGTTTGCCCCAGCGCATTCTGGATGATCACTTTCACTTCAAGCGGTTGGACTTCGCTTTGCGTTTCGGCGTGACTCAGCAGATCGCTCCTGCGGAAGCGACGGTGACCGCCGGGCGTACGCCGCGACGGCAGATCACCGCGGTCGGCCCAATTACGCACCGTTGCCGGGTGTACACCGAGCAGCTCCGCCGCCTGCCGTAAGCTCACCCATTCGGAAGACTCACTCATCAACTCCCCCCTTCAGCAGCGGTTACCATCATTATACTGGCTGGCGGCGATCTGAGCATTGGGTGTCGGTGCGGGGATGGCGGGTTGGGCGGGGCGACCCAAGCGCACCCCACCCAATCACCCGAAACATCAGGCTTCTGGCGCGCGAATCGTCGTTTGGCCGCCGAGGTAGGGCTGCAAGACTTCCGGGACAGCGACGCTGCCATCGGCCTGCTGATAATTCTCCAGAATGGCGATTAGCGTGCGCGGCACGCCCAGCGCGCTCCCGTTGAGCGTGTGGACAAACTGCGGCTTCTTCTGCCCTTCCGCGCGATACTTCAGGTTGGCGCGGCGCGCCTGGAACGCTTCCGTGTTGCTGCACGAACTGACCTCAAGCCACTCCTGGGAGCCGGGTGCCCACATCTCCAGATCGTATTTTTTGCTGGCGCTGAAGCCGAGATCGCCCGTGACAATTTCCAGGCGGCGGAACGGGATCTTGAGCGCGCGGCAGACAGCGCTCGACGCTTCGACCAGCGCTTCGAGTTCGGCGTAGCTGGTTTCCGGCGTCGTGAACTTGTACATCTCGACTTTCTCGAACTGGTGCACGCGCTTGATCCCGCGCACATCGCGCCCGGCGCTCAGCTTCTCGCGGCGGAAGCACGGCGTATGCGCCACATAGTAGATCGGCAGTTGCGCCGCGTCGAAGATCTCGTCACGGTGCATACTCGTCAGCGCGACCTCGGCGGTGGGCAGCATGTAGACATCGGCGTCCGCGTCGTGGTAGACCACATCGCGGAATTTTGGGAACTGCCCTGCACCGATGAGGCTGTCGTCACGCACCATGTACGGCAGATAAAACTCGGTGAACCCTTTCGCCCGCGCCATATCCAGCAAGAACGCGATCAGGCTACGTTGGAGCCGCGCGCCATCGCCGCGCAGCACATACCCGCGCGACCCGGCGATCTTGACGCCGCGCTCGAAGTCGATGAGGTTGAGCGCCGGGCCGAGTTCCCAGTGCGGTTTTGGCTCGAAATCGAACGCGCGGAATTCGCCTTCCGGCTCCCACGCGATGTTGTCTTCCTCGCTGGGAAACACCGGCACACTTTCATGCGGCAGGTTCGGAATCCACAGCATCTCGTCGTCAAGCTGGCTTTCGACCGTTTTTACTTCCCCGTTGATCGCCTCGACACGGTTGGCCAGCTCACCCAGCGCGCCACTCAGGCGGTCGAGGGCATCGGCGGCGGGCGCGCCGCCGTTGGGCGGGGTCGCGCCGGTGAGCAGTGCCAGCGCCCCATCCAGATCGCCGGACTCGATGGCGGCGGCGGCGCTCGCAGCGACGGCCAACCGCGCCGCGTCGTCGAGTTTTTTATCGCCCCGCAGCCGACCGACGCTCTTGTTGAGCTTGTTGCGGTTCGCCTGAATGCGCTCACCTTCCGCGAGCAGTTCGCGCCGCTGCTGATCCAGCCTGCCAATCGCGTCGATGCGCGGGATGGCCGCCGCGTCGTTGAGTTTCTGTAACTGTTCCTTGACCCATTCCGGTTTTTCGCGGATCAGGGCAATGTCGATCATGAGGTGTCTGCTCCTGGGTTAGGGCTGGGTACGGCTGTCTGGGTCATCTGGGTGCGGCTCCGCCGGGTTCGGGCCAGCGGCTGTGTCGGTGTTCTGAGCGGCAGAAGCGTCGGCGCGGCGCTGACGCACCAGCTCGATCAACGCGCGGGCTTCGGCCTCACGATCTGTTGGTTCCGCCGGATCGACAGGCGGCGCATCAACGGGCAGCGGCGGGCGCTCCGGCCCCAGCGGGCGGGTGAAATCGGTGTACAAACGCCACACGGCAAATGCCAACCCGATGACGATCACGGCGATAATGAGCACATCGAAAACTTCGGGAGTCAAAAAATCAAGAGACACAGATCGCTCAGCTTTCGCTTGTGGATCACAAACCAGACAAAAACAAAAACGCCGCTCCTGACCGTTCGGGAGTGGCGTTGATCACCAAGACTGCGCGCGGTGCAGGGGGCGAGGCGGCTTACTTGGGCAAAGGCGACGAGGCGTTTTCGGCAGGGGCGGGGTCGTCGCGCCACATGGGCAGCTTGACACTGAAGGTGGTGCCCACGCCTTCTTCGCTTTCAAACCAGATGCGCCCGTTCATCGCTTCCACCTCATGGCGGCACAGGTACAGGCTGATGCCGTAGCCGAATTCGCCCAGCACCTGCGGCTGGCGCGAACGCATGAACGGCAAAAACACCCGCTCGGCTTCGCTGCCCCGAATGCCGTACCCCTCATCAATCACGTCGATCTGCACCATATTATCGGTGGGGCTGGCAAACGCCAGCAGCTTGATCGGCGTGGCTTTCATACTGTACATGATAGCATTGCGCAGAAGGTCGCGCAAGATGTGCGCCAGCGGCTGCGACGAGGCGGCGACGGCCAACTTCTGCGGGATGGCCGACTTGATGCGGCGGCGGTTGTTACCGCGATCGGATTCGGGATCGACGAGTGTTTCCTCGTCCAGCTCTTCCAGGAAATCTTCCATGAAATCCGCCAGCACCACCTTGCGGCGGTGGCGGCGCACCTGTTCGCGCATTTTGCCCGTGCGCACGTGCTCCAGCCGCTCGATCAGTTCAGTGAGCATCCGCAGGCGGTACATATGCACCGCGATCACGCGCGTGAAGCCGTTCAAGCGGCTGGAAAGATGCGCGACAGCGGCGGTATCGGTGGTGAGTTCAATCGTCCGCTCGATCAAGCGGGCGTGCCCGGCGGTGGCGTCAACGGCGCTGCGCACTTCGCCCAGATAATCTTCCAGCAGTTCGCTCAACGCCGACCAATCGGGCAGGTCAATGGTGATCATCGTGTAGACCTCACCCCCCGGCCCGTGAATCGCGGCGGCCCAGCACGGCACATATTCGCCCGCGCGGTAGGTGTGAAAGCGAATGGGCCGCTCCGAGTCGAGGGCGCGTTTGCGCACGGCCTCAATCGAGTGATTTGGGTCGGTGAGGCGGGTGTTGAACAACATCATGGCGGCAGCCCAGCCCTCGCTGCGGATGAGCTTGAGATCCGGGCCGAGGAAGGTGCGGGCGGCGCGGTTCTCCTGGATGAGGCGGTTCGCGCTGTCAAAAATGAGGATCCCCTGCCCCATACCATCGAGGATTGCCTGACTTTCCAATTTTTTGTTCAACACCATACCGCTGCTCCGGGAGGCTGTCTCGCTGTCAATAGGAGATTTTTGCTAGCTACCTTGTCTCACTATTGTAAACCGAAATTGGCACACGCAATGTATGCATTTCCTGACGGAAAATTTACGGCGCACACACAGGCACGATTGCGCGCTACTTCTCTTCGCGCAGATGCGGGTAGAGCAGCACGTCGCGGATGTTGCGCTGGTCGGTGAGCAGCATCACCAGCCGGTCCACGCCCATGCCGAAGCCGCCGTTGGGGGGCATCCCGTAGCGCATCGCCCGCAGGTAATCCGTATCGAGCGGCGCGGCGTCGTCGTCCTCTTCACGGAAACGTTCGGCCATCTCCAGAAAGCGCCGCTCCTGATCGCGCGGGTCGTTGAGTTCGGTGAAGGCGTTGCCCATCTCCATGCCCGCGATGAAGAATTCGAAGCGCTCCACATGCACATCGTCATAAGCGACGCGCTTGGCAAACGGCGAAATATCCAACGGGTAATCATAGATGATCGTCGGCTGCACGAAACCCGGTTCGGCTTTGCCCAGCAGATGTTCGATCAGCTTACCCCAGGGCTGCCCCGGCTTGATCTGATCGCCGCTGGCGCGAATCGCCGCCTCTAAATCTGCCGCTGCGGGGTGATCCATATAATCGATCTCGGTCGCGTTGCGGATGGCTTCGCGGGCGGTCAGGCGCTGCCAGGGCGGTGTGAAGTCGAGGGTCTCGCCTTGATAGCTGACCGTCGTGCCGCCCGTGACCTGCTCCGCCACATAGACGACCATCCGCTCCGCCAGGTCCATCACGCCGCGATAATCGATGTAGGCTTTGTAGAACTCCAGCATCGTGAATTCCGGGTTGTGCTTGAAGCTGACGCCCTCATTGCGGAAGTCGCGCCCAATCTCATAAACGGCATCGTAGCCGCCCACCAGCAGCCGCTTCAGATACAGCTCAAAGCTGATGCGTAAGTAGAGATCCTGATGCAGTTGGTTATGGTGCGTCACGAACGGGCGCGCCGCTGCCCCACCGTAGATCGGCTGGAGGATCGGCGTTTCGACCTCCAACATGCCCGCGTCGTCGAGGAAGTGGCGCAGCGCGCGGATGACTTCGGCGCGGCGGCGGAAAACCAGCCGCGTCGTGCGGTTGACGGCCAGATCCGCGTAGCGCTGCCGATAGCGCTGCTCGGTATCCGAAAATTCGCCGTACTCGATGACGGTGCCGTCTTCCTGCTTGGCCTCTTTGATGACGGGCAGCGGGCTAAGGCCCTTGCTCAACAGCGTGAGTGTGCTCACGCGCACGCTGATCTCGCCGGCTTTGGTGCGCATCATCACCCCGGCGGCCTGCACAAAATCATCGACATCGATGAGCTTGTCTTTCACGAGATCGTAGACCGGCTCGTCCATATCGTTGACGCGCAGGAACAACTGCAAGCGCCCCTGCTCGTCTTCGATGTGCATGAACGACACTTTACCCTTCAGGTTGACGCGGCGCACCCGCCCACAGACGGTCACGGCTACATCGGGCACCTGTTCCGGGTCGGGCGCGGCGGATTCGGCGGATTCGTACGCGCCCATCGCGGCGATGGTCGTGTGGGTGCGCTCGACGCGCGCCGGGAAGGGGGCCACGCCGCGTGCCTCTAACTCCTGGATCTTATCGACCCGCTCCTGTTCGAGCCGGTTCGGCTGCCACATGGCTGCTGTCTGCTCCTCGTTCTGCAGTCGCGCTGCTGCTTCCGGTTACGGCGTTGGGTGCTGCGCTGGTGCCAAAATAAAACCCCGATCCATCCGGGGCGGGGCGGGTCGGGGTTGGGGTGGTTCTGTGACGCGAGCCTGACGCTTGCGGCTCAGGCGATGGCCTTGATCACAAACGTGATGTCCCCGGCGGGCGCGTGCACCACGACCTCATCGCCCACCTTCGCGCCCATTAACGCCTTGCCCAGCGGGCTTTCCGCCGAGATTTTCCCCGCGCTGGGGTTGGCTTCCGCCGACCCGACCAGATGATAGACTTCGGTTTCACTCTCACCCGCTTCGGCCACCGTGATCTTCGCGCCAATCGACACGACGTCGCGGTGTTCCGTCTCTTCGATCAACTGGGCGCTGCTGAGGATGGCCTCTAAGCGCGCAATTTCGCCCTCGACAAACGCCTGCTCATTCTTGGCGTCTTCGTACTCGGCGTTCTCGGTGAGATCGCCGCCCTCTTCCAACGCCTGATGCAGGCGGTCGGCCACTTCATAGCGGCGCACTTCCTGCAAATACTTCAGACGTTCTTCAAGCTGTTGCAGACCTGCCGGGGTTAGGTATTGTGGTTGGTTGACCATAATTAAATGGCTCCTTTAAGTAGAGAGTGCGCTTGACCACTGTAAGATCGCAAAGACACAGCCAGTGCTGTGCCCCAATTGACGCGACTCGGTTTGGCTTCACGCGATTCACCAATAGTATAACGCGAACAAGTGCAGAAGTAAAGTAGAAATAGAATTAACATGCCGCATGGATGCGCCGTTCGATCTTGCCGTGTGTGATCAGGTGGCGACGGGCAGTGCCACGCTGAAGGTGCTGCCCACATGCTCCTCGCCAGAGAAGAACAACGCACCGTTTTGCAGCTCCAGAACTTGCCGGGCCAGGAACAGCCGCAGCCCGGTACCGCGAAGCCGCCGCACCAACTCGCGGTGCTGCGAGCGCCAGAAGGGCTGCCCGATATATTCAAGATCTTCCGGCGTCAGGCCAATGCCGTTATCGGCGACGCTGAAGACAACATGCGTGCCCACATTATCGACCGTCAAGCGGCTGGCACCATCGCGCGGCGTGTAACGGATGGCGTTATCGACCAGGTCGTTGATGATCGTCACGGTGCGGTCGTAGTCGGCACGGATGAGCGGCAGCCCAGCGTCCACTTGCACCGATAGGCGGTGATTGCGGGCGGCTGCGCGCATTTTCAGCGGTTCGCCGATGCCTGCGATCATCTGCGCTGGGTCGATCTCGGCGACCGCCACTTTCAGGCGGCCTTCGCGCAGTTGCAGCATTTGCTCAATCGAGTCCAGCAGCCGCAGCGCAGATTCGGCGTTGTCGCGCAGGGTGTAGAGCATCTCTGCCTGATCGGTGGCACCGGCCAGCGGGCCGTCCTCCAGGAGTTCGGTTTGCGCGCGCATCAACACCAGCACGGGTTTGAGCACCTCGTTCATGCTGCTGATCAACTGCGCGGCGTCCGGCACGTCGATATGGCCGTCACCGAGCAGCCCTGTCCCCAACTCGGACGCATCCAGCACCGACGGATCGAGGCGGTTGGTCTGTTGGGGGCGGCGCTCCGGCTGCGGCTCGGCGCGCACCCGGCTGTATTGGGCACCCACTTGCGCCTGATACTCTTCGGAGTCGACGTAATCGAACAGATCGCCCGCACTTTCGTCGGCGGTGGTCACAGGTTCGTCGATCTCGGTCGATTCGCGGCGGTCGGTGAGCTGCCCCGTGTCGTCAGGCATCAGTTCCGCTTCCAGATCGGCGTAGCGAATGCCCTCGTGAAACTCGACCTCGTCAAAGCTGATGCCGGCCAACTCAAGTTCTTCGGCGGTGCCCGGCGGGTCGTCGGTGTAATACGGCGCGATTGCCGGGTCGTTGAGCAGCTTCGTGTTGATCTGCACATCGAAGGCGGCGAGATCGTTGGTCGAGGCTTGCGGTTGGTCATCGTCCAGCGCCTCGATCTCGTCCAGGCTGGGGTTTTGCGCCGCAGCAACCGCACCCTCATCCATTTGATCGGCGGTTGCCGCGTCAAA
>JAADYY010000644.1 GCA_010092805.1 Chloroflexota bacterium
GACATGATGTCGCGCGCAACGGACGCGATCAGGAAGCCCAGCCCGGTCACCAGCAGCGCGCCCAACAGCAACGCTGTCAGAATGATCAGCGGTTGAATTCCCAAACTCCCGGTGATGAGCAGCAGGAAGGTTGCCTGCACAAACGCCAATCCCACCCCGGTGACGCCTTTACCCACGAACAGATGCCCAATGTTCATCGGCGTGATCAACAGCGCCCGCAGCGTGCCGCGCTCAATCTCTTCGCTGATGAGTGTCGCCAAACCAAGCGTCTCCATCATGAAGATCAGCAGGGCGAACAGCGGCAGCAGCCGGTCGCGCGGCGCGATGGGTTCATTCGAGAGATCAGGCCCTAACACTTCCTCGTTCCGCTCGATCAACATCGGCTCGGCGTTCACCTGATAGCCGAGTTCATTGAATGCCAGCGTCAGAAAATCGGTGAACAGGTCGTTGAGATCCTGCGGGATGCCCGGCGGATAATACGCAGTGATCTCGGTCGGTTCTGCCGCTGCTAAGCGCGTCAAGGTGTCGGGAGGCAGCACCAACCCCGCACGTTGATCCCCGGCTTCCACCGCCGCGATCAAAGCCGCCTCGCTCTCAAACGGCGTCACGGCCATCTCGCGGCTGGTGAAGGCTTCGAGGATGGCGTCTGGCACATCTGCCGGGAAGATGCCGATGTCGAAACGTTCGGTGACCGTGCCCGGCATCAGATAGTAAATGGCGATGTACGCCACCATTGACAGCACCGTGATAAATGCGAAGAAGCGGTTGCGGAAATACAGCACCACGTCCTTCGCAATGATCGTGCGGATGATGCCCAAGTCGCTGCTGTTGTTGATCTGTGCGTTCATCAGTTGAGTCCCCGCCCGGTGACGCGGATGAAGATGTCTTCAAGCGTCGCCTCTTCGCTGTGTACGGTAACCACCCGCTGATTAGCGAACAATTCGTGTACCGAAGCGGCTGTATCCTCACGATCCAAGATAACTTCGCGTGTTTCCAGGCGGCCATCCGGGCACTCCACCGTAACTTTCAGCCCGCGCTTGCCGTACTGCTGCTTGAGCGCGTGCGGTGTATCCAGCGCGGCAATCTTCCCTTGATCGATGAATGCCACGCGGCGCGACAGTTTATCCGCTTCGACCATGTCATGTGTGGTCAGGAAAACGGTGGTGCCGTTCTCGCTCTGCTGGCGGATGATCCCGCGAATTGTCTCCGACGAGACCGGGTCTAGCCCGTCGGTTGGCTCATCGAGAAACAGAATCCGGGGTTGATTGACCAGTGCCCGCGCGATCATCAGCCGCTGTTTCATGCCTTTCGAGTAGCCCGCCACGCGCTCGTTGCCGCGCCCAGCCAAACCAACTTGCTCGAGCAACGCCTCGGCATCGAATTCGCGCACGCCGAACAGCCGCGCAAACAGCTTCAGGTTTTCGACAGCGGTCATCTGCTCATAAACGTTCGAGGTCTCGAACGCCACGCCAATCTGTGCCTGGATTTGGCTGGCATGTTTGCTCACATCGGCGCTGAGCACAGTCGCCCGGCCTTCCGTCGGTCTGATCTGCCCGGTGAGCATCTTCACCGTCGTTGATTTGCCCGCGCCGTTTGGCCCCAGAAACCCCAGAACTTCGCCCCGTTCCACCTCAAAGTTGATGTGATCGACTGCTGTGAGATCACCGTAGCGATACGTCAGATTTTCGGCAATGATGGCGTAATTAAGCATGTTTGCTCCTTCTCACCTCGCCACTACCCGCCGATCCCGTGCCCGGCGTCAATCGGGTTACAGAGATCAGCGTCAAACCCAAATTGTGGAGCTTCTTCAAGACACCCAACAGCGCCGCCTGATCAGCGAGTGGGCCGTGCAGCCGCGTGAACCCGGCCTCGGTGGTGATCGTCAGGCCTTCCAGCCACTCAACCCACCCATTATCGAGTTGCCCCTCGATCAGGATCTCATACGCAGGCGGCTGCGCGTCGTGGTATGCAGAAGGTGTCTCCATGCATTCAGGATAGAGGATGTTCAGGGCAACGTCACCACAGGAAACTGTAGTTCGCGCGCGGCGCTGGGCTGCGTCAGATCAGGCCGAGTTCACGGGCGCGTTGGACAGCCTGAGTCCGCCGCTGCACGCTGAGTTTGCCGTAGATGTTTTTCGTGTGGAACAGCACCGTGTTCAGACTCACAGCCAACTGATCGGCGATCTCCTGGTTTTTCAGCCCCGCCGCGATCAACCGGAGAACGGCCAACTCGCGCTCGCTCAGCTTCTCTGGCAAGTCGATTTGCAGCGCTTCCGGCATTTGCTCAGCGAAGGCCGCCAGCAGCGCGCGGGTATAGGCGGGCGCGATGTTCTGTTGCAGAGTTGCCGTCAACAACGGCACGAGATTTGGCCCGCTATCGATGAACGCGCGCATCAGACCGCCAGTCGCCGCGAGCAGCAGCGCGTCACTGATCACGGCGACTGCCGCTTCGTGATCGCCCTTCGCTTGAGACATCAGGGCCAAAACGATCAGGCAGATGATCGCGCTGTAGTGTTGCCCGCTAGCGCGGCAATCCTCATGCAGGCGGTTGAGCAACGCCAGTGCATCGTCGATTCGCCCCTGCAATGCGAGCACACGCCCCAACATCAGATATTCATACTCGCGTCCGGGGATCAGCGCAGCATCCGGCGTGAGATCCGTCACGGCCCCCCAGGCCAGCGCCAAACCAAGATCGCCGCGCACCCAGCCGTCAAGGACGCGCAGCAGCCCAACCGACGCTGCGATCCAGGGGGGCAGCGTCGGGAGCGAGTCGAGGCGGGCGATCACCGCCGCTACGCCATCGTGATCACGGAGCGCCAGCAGGCAGCGCCCCCGAAACAGATAACTCCAGCCCAAAAACCCCAGATGCCCGCCCCGTTCGCACAGCTCAACGCCTATTCGGGTCGCCTGATCGGCTTCCGCCAGCCGGTTCCACTCACACAAAATGTCGCCGCGCAGACCATGCAGCACCCCGGCCATCGCGGTTGCGGCGGCGTTGTGCGCCTCAGCACGGGCCAGCCCAGCCGTGCAAACCGCTTCTGCCTCGATCAATAAAGCGCGCTGCCGCAGCGTCCCAGCGAGTTTGAAACTGGCGTTCAGTGAGAGGTAAATGTTGTCGAGATCGACCGTTGTCGTCAGGGCGGCGCGGTAAGCGCGTTCCGCCGGGATGATCTCACCTCGCAAGCTGTGCGCGTCGCCGAGGGCAATGGCCGCACTGCCGCGCCATGTCGAATGATTGTCAGTCAGCAGATCCAGTGCAATGGTCGCCGCGCGAATCGTCCCAGCGCTATCGCCCAGGAAAATGCTAAGAAATGCGCGCGTCGCGGCCACCCGGCCCCGAAGTTCACGCTGGAGCGGTTCAGTCTCCGCAGCCAGCGCGATCTGCGTCTCTGCTGTCCCCAGCCAGCGTTCAGCCGCCGCGTATCCCCCGCCGGATAGACTCAGCCACCCGGCGAAAATGCCCAACTTTGGGTGCAGCGCGATGTGCTCATCCGGCAGCAGCGCCAGCCAGCGACGCAAGCGGTCATGTGCGCCGCTTTCCCAAACTCTATCCCCAAACCGCTCGATCAACGCCACAACGAGATCACGATCACCCGATGCAGCAGCATGATAGATGGCTTCGTCGCTGGCTTCGTGCCCTACATACCCAGCGGTCGTCAGCGCTGCGTACCATGCACTGGCGCGCCGATGCAGTTCCGGGATAAGCTGCGGGAAAGCTTTACTCGCCCGCTGCCGCAGCAAATCCGCAAAGAGATGATGATAGCGATACCAGCGACGATGATCATCGAGCGGCACAATGAACAGATTGAGCTGTTCGATACGTTCGAGGAACGCTTGGCTGTCATCAGCGGCGCGGACAGCATCACAGAGATCCGCGCACATGCGGTTGAGCAGCGCCGTCATGAGCAAGAATTCGCGGATGGCTTCCGGCTGCTGGGCGAACACCTCGTCGGTCAGGTAATCGATGATGTAGCGATGTGTGCCAGCGAACCCCTGGACAAACGACTCGGTATCGGTGTTTTGGAGCGCCACCGCCGCCAACTGCAACCCGGCGATCCAGCCTTCTGTGCGGGCACGTAATGATGCAACAGCCGGTTCGTCCAATTCCAGGTGCATCATTTCGTTGAGAAAATGGGCGGCTTCCTCCGCAGTCAAGCGCAGATCACGCGCACGGATTTCGGTCATGTGGCGGCGCGCGCGCAGCCGTGCCAACGACAGTTCCGGATCGATGCGACTGATGATCACGAGATGCCAATTCGGCGGCAACTGCTCCAACCAGAACCCGACGGCTGTCTCGATTTGGGGATTTTCAATCAGATGGAAGTCATCGAATGCGAGGATCAGCCGCCGCGCCGGATCGTCTTCGGCCAGCGCCGCACAGTCATTGAGCAGTACGGTCATCATCGCTGGAAGATCGAGCGGCTCGCGCATCCGCAGCAAGCCCACCAACCCCGCCCCAATTCGCGTATCCAGCGTTTGCAGCGCGGCGATCAGGTAGGCCAGAAAACGCGCGCTGTCGTTGTCGTGTGTGTCGAGCGACAGCCACGCACATTCGGCGTCGAGTTGTGCGAGCCAGGCCGCCGCCAGCGTCGTTTTGCCAAAGCCCGCAGGTGCCACGATCAGGCTCAGCTTGCCCTGCACGCCCCCATTCAACCGCGCGATCAGGCGTGGGCGCGCGATCAACGTTGGCTGCTGCGTAGGCATATGCAGTTTAGTGCGCAGCAGCGGCGGCAGCGGCTGGCTGGGTTCGGATCTCGGTTGGCTGCTCATCATGCGTGGTCGTTTCTGTCCATGATACATCAGTCGGCGCGCGGCGTCTGCCGTGAGTCCGGCAGCGGATCGACATCGCCGCAATCAAGTTGAAATTCGTCGACAAACTCGGTATGGTGAACACTTCACCTGGGTTTGACCTGGATTTAACAATGGATTTGACAATCAGATTTTGTGACCGCACGGAGATGACATCATGGAATTAGGGTTGGAAAACAAGGTGGCAATGGTGGCAGCAGCCAGCAAGGGACTCGGCTTCGGGGTAGCGCGGGCGCTCGCGCAGGATGGCGCACGAGTTTCCATTTGCAGCCGTGACGCGGACGCGATTGAGGCCGCCGCCGCCGACCTGCGATCACCGACGGGCGCATCTGTACTGGCGACGGCCTGCGATGTGCGTAACCCAGCCGACATTCAGTCGTGGGTGGATCGCACAGTGGCGGAATGGGGTCAGGTTGATGCCCTGTTGGTCAACGCGGGCGGCCCTCCTGCCGCCTACTTCGTTGAAGTTGATGACGATCAGTGGCAAGCCGCATTCGACCTCACGCTGATGAGTTCTGTCCGCTTGATCCGCGC
>JAADYY010000128.1 GCA_010092805.1 Chloroflexota bacterium
GCCAAGCGCGATCAAGGCGAGGTGTATTTCGGGTTAGGCGGCCAGGGCTACCTGCTGCTGCAAACCGAAGATGGCGATGTGCGCGATGTGCCGATGACCACTGGCACGGTCGCCTATGTGCCGCCGTACTGGGCGCACCGCACCGTCAACACCGGGACAGCGCCGTTCATCTTCTTTGCGGCCTGGCCGGGTGACGCCGGGCATGATTACGGCACCATCGAGAGGTGGGGTTTCCCCAAGCTCCTCGTTGATCGGGGCGGCACCCCGACGTTGATTGACAACCCGCGTTATCGTGCATCTGCGTAGGGCGCACGCACCGCGCGAAGGACGTTGAGCATGACGGGGAAAATATTGGTCACAACGCGGTCGTTTCGCAAGCTCGACGGTCCACACCAGCAGATTCTGCGCGACGCGGGCTACGAGATCGTCAACAGCCCCTACGCACGGCGGGCGACGGCGGACGAACTCGCTGAACTCGTGGGCGATGTCGAAGCCGTGATCATGGGGCTGGATGAATGCACCGCGCCAGTCATTGCTCACGCTGAAAAGCTCAAAGTGATCTCGCGCTACGGTATTGGGATCGACAATGTCGATTTGAGTGCGGCCACCGCTGCCGGAATCGTGGTTACGAATACGCCCGGCGCGAATGCATTGGCTGTCGCCGAGCACACCTTCGCATTGATGCTCGCCATTGCGCGCAGTGTGCCGCTGCAAGACCGGCATGTGCACGCCGACGATTTCGCGCCGATTTCCGGTGTGGAGCTGTATGAGTCGACGCTCGGCTTGATCGGGATGGGGCGGATTGGTCGTGAGGTCGCGCTGCGGGCGGCGGCCTTCGGGATGCGCATCCTGTACTACGATCCATTTCCGCCGCCGGATGATCTGCTGACGCAAACCGGTGCAGAATCTCGTGAAGTCCGCGACTTGCTGGCGGAAAGCGATTTTGTCAGCTTGCACGCGCCGCTCACTGATGAGTCGCATCACCTGATCAATGCTGCGACAATGGCGGTGATGAAGCCGACCGCCTATCTGATCAACACGGCGCGCGGCGGCCTGGTCGATGAGGCGGCGTTGTACACAGCGCTGCGCGACGGCCAGATTGCGGGGGCGGCGTTTGATGTGTTCGCTGAGGAACCGCCGACCGGTAATCCGCTGTTGACGCTCGATAATTTCATCGCCACACCGCACAGCGGCTCCGCGACGCGCCAGACGACGCTGCGCATGGGGCTGATGGCGGCGCAGAACGCCCTGATGGTGCTGCGCGGGGAGCGCCCGCCCCATGTCGTCAATCCGCAGGTTTACGAGCGCGATCAACACTGACCCAATCGGACAGGCCAGTTTATTTTTTAAGGAGAACAAGATGTTAAAGACAGCCTTACTGCATCCGCAAATCTTGAGCACGCTGGGCGAATCAGGGCACGGCAGCACCATTCTGATCGCCGATGGCAACTACCCATTCAACACGCGCGCGAACCCAGCGGCGGAGCGCGTGTACCTCAATTTCATGCCGGGGCTGCTCACCGCGCCCGATGTGCTGCGCGGCGTCCTGACCGCGATTCCGCTGGAAGCGGCGCATGTCATGCGCCCAGACGACGGCAGCGAACCCGGAATCTGGACGGATTTTCGCGCGCTGGTCGATGTCGAGTTGCAGCCGTTGGGACGCTTCGAATTCTACGATATGGCGCGCAATCCCGACTGCGCGCTCGTTATCGCGACGGCTGAGCAGCGCATCTACGCGAATATTCTCCTCACCATCGGCGTGGTCATGCCCGACGCTTAGCCAGCCCCTCCGTAGTGCAGGCACAGCGCTCACTGTGCCTGCATCAGCGCCATGAATTGTGACGATGATTACCCCTTGATCGCACCCGCGACCAACCCGCGCGTGATGTAGCGTTCCAGCATTAGCCCAATGATGACAACCGGAGCAATAGCGGTCAGGGTGAGGGCGGAGATGTACCACCACTGCACGCCGCGTGTATTGTTTTGCCCCGCGATCAACACAGGCATCGTGATCGCTTCAAAATTGGTGAGCATGAGTGCGTACAGATACTCATTCCATGAGAACACAAACGCGAAGATCGCCGTCGAGACCAACCCCGGCGCGCTCAGCGGTAGCACGATGCGGATGAAGGCGATCAAACGGGTCGCACCGTCAACCATCGCGCTCTCTTCCAAATCGGCAGGCAGCCCATCGAAAAAGCCGCGCATGATCCACACAGCGAACGGGATGTTGAACATCGTGTACGCCATGATCAGCCCAAAGTGTGTATCGACCAGATCAAGGGCCGTGTAAATCATCAGGAAGGGCACGACGAACAATGCCGGGGGCAAAAAGCGGTTCGAAATGATCCAAAAGGCGATGTTATCGTTGCGCCAACCCAGGCCCGACCAATAATATTTGAAGCGCGACAGCGCATAACCTGCCATTGAGCCGATGATCACGGATAAGATCGTGCTGCCCGTCGCAGCGATCAAACTGTTGCGGAAGTGGCGGAAGGTCGTTTCACGCTGATCGACAAACAGGAATTCCCAATGCTGCCCGGTTGGCGTGAAATCCCCGATGACGAGCGGTTCGGGTTCTTCCCCCTCCTCGACAGGCACGAATGGATTTTGTTCCAGGAGGATGATCTCTGGGAAATAACGCGGTCCACGGCTCACAGCGATCTGCGTTTTGAGCGAGGTGGTGATCAACCAATAGAACGGGAAGAGCACAATAAAGCACCAGAACAGCACGGTCGCGTAGAGAAAAAACGTCTGCCACCATGTGCGTTTGTGCCCAATATGAGCGTCTCCCCGTGCCCCGGCCAGAGTGCGCCGAACTGCATTCATAGTAGAATTGCTCCTTGATCAAACTGTGCGGGATGCCCGCCGCATCAGGGCGAGGAAGACGGTTGCAAAAATGATCACGCATACCAGCAGCACATATGAAATCGCGGCGGCGTAGCCAAAGTTGCCAAAGGTGAGGGCGGTCTCAAAAATATACATCGTCAAGGACTCGGTAGCTTGGCCGGGGCCGCCCCCCGTCGTAACAACAATGACATCGATAATTTTGAAGATTTCCAGGGCGCGGATGAGGATCACAATCGTGGAGATGGGCAGCAGGATCGGGAAAATAATGCGGCGGATCATCTGGA
>JAADYY010000645.1 GCA_010092805.1 Chloroflexota bacterium
AACGTGATCAGCGTGTGGCAGCGGCTGACACGTTTGTGCTGTGATCTGCCGCTGCCACCGATTGCCATGTCGGCGCTGGATGCACAAGGATGTTTGGGAATGGACGAACGATGACTGATGCGATCTACAAACCGATCCCGCGCCCGGCAGATTACGCGCAGGAGGGGGCCACCGCGCGCCTGAATCTGGGGCTGCGCCCGCTGCTGCTGATCGGGCTGCTGGGTGCGTTGGCTGGCGTGTTTCTGCTGAGCCTCGCGGCGGGATCGGTGAGCATCCCGTTTGATCAAGTGCTCACGGTGCTGGCGGGTGGCGAAGCGGAGCGCACCGCCTGGACAAACATCGTGCTCAAGTTTCGGCTGCCCAAAGCGACAACGGCGGCGCTGGCCGGGGCGGCGCTGGGCGTCAGCGGGCTGATGATGCAGACCTTCTTTCGCAATCCGCTGGCGGGGCCGTTCGTTTTGGGGATCAGTTCCGGCGCGAGCCTGGGGGTGGCGCTCGTGGTGCTTTCCGCCGGGACGGTTGGCGGGGCGCTGCTGGCGGGGTTCGGCCTCACTGGTGATCTGCTGCTGGCGGCGGCAGCGGCGGTGGGCGCGGGGGTGACCATGTTCCTCGTGCTGCTGGTCGCCGGGCGGGTGCGCAGCAGCATGACGCTGTTGATCCTCGGCTTGATGATGGGCTATTTGGTGTCGTCGCTGGTGAGTCTGCTGCTGTATTTCGCCATCCCAGAACGGATTCAGGCCTACATTAGCTGGACGTTCGGCAGCTTCGGCGGCATCACCTGGGAGCAACTGCCGATTCTGGCGGGCGCGGTGATCGTTGGGCTGATCGTTGCGCTGCTGCTGAGCAAATCGCTGAATGCGCTGCTGCTGGGCGAAGACTACGCGCGCAGCCTGGGTATGAACGTCGACCACACCCGCGCCGCGATTGTCTGCGCTACGGCGCTGCTGGCCGGGGTGGTGACGGCGTTCTGCGGCCCGATTGGCTTCGTCGGGATCGCGGTGCCGCACCTCTGCCGCAGTCTGCTCAACACATCGGATCATCGGGTGCTGGTGCCGGGGACGATTCTGATGGGCGCGACCGTCGCGCTGATCGCTGCGTTGATCGCCGAAGTGCCGGGCCACACGCTGATCCTGCCGCTCAACGCGGTGACAGCCCTGATCGGCGCGCCCGTTGTGATCGCCGTGATCCTGCGCCGCCGCAATTTGCAAAGTGCATTCGGATCATGATAGCGATCCTGACAACACACGATCTCACCATCGGCTACAGGTCGCCGCGCCAACCCGACCTGATCGTTGCACAGGAGATTAATCTAGCGCTGAAGGGGGGCGAGCTGGTCTGCCTGCTGGGGCCGAACGGCGCGGGCAAATCGACGCTGATGCGCACCATCGCCGGGATGCAGCGACCGCTGGCCGGGCAGGTCACGCTGGCGGGCGTGGACATCGCGCAGCTCAAGCCGCGCCAACGCGCCGAACGCCTGAGCGTTGTGCTGACGGAGCGCCCGAATCTCGGCTTGCTCAACGGCTATGCGCTGGTCGCGCTCGGTCGTCACCCCTACACCGATTGGACAGGCCGCCTCACCCGCTACGACGAAGCCGTGATCCGTTGGGCCGTCGAAGCGGTGGACGCGGCGGATTTGGCCGACCGCCCGGTGATGGAACTCAGCGATGGGCAGCGCCAAAAACTGATGATCGCGCGGGCATTGGCACAAGAGTCTGAGCTGATCATGCTCGACGAACCGACCGCCTACCTCGATCTGCCGCGCCGCGCCGAGATCATGCGGCTGCTGCGTCACCTGGCTGCCGAGACCGGGCGCGCGATCCTGCTTTCGACGCATGATTTGGATCTGGCTTTGCGCTCCGCCGATACGCTGTGGCTGCTGGCTGGCGGCACCGTCCGCGTCGGCGCGCCGGAAGATTTGGTGATCAGCGGCGCATTTGAGGCGGCGTTTCGGGGCGAAGGCGTGACGTTCGACCGGGCGACTGGCGCGTTCAGCGTCGAGCGTGCGTGCGGGTACATGATCTCGGTGGTAGGTCAGGGGGTGCCGCATGTATGGACATGCCGCGCCTTGCAGCGTGCCGGCTACGCCCTGGCGACAGACGCCGATACAGCGTCCGCGATCAGCGTGGCCGTGAGCGGCGATGAGTATCAACCGGTGTGGCATTTGCAGCGGGGTGGCGCGCGCTCGACGCATCACAGCATCCGCGATTTGCTCGCGGCCCTGTGACCGACGACCGCACGGCGTCAAGCGTTTTTGGCTGTTCGTTCAAGTTCGCTTAAACACGTAGGGCTAGACTTTGCGCACCGATGTTGGCTGAGTTCGGAGTGCTGCCCCATGCTGCGTGCGCGTCTCCTGATGTCCCTGGTGTGGTGTTTGAGTATCGGGTGGGTCGTTTTGCCGTTGGCTGCGCCCGCCGCCGCTCAATCGGATCTGCAAACCCGCTTCGTCTATCCGCAATCCTTCCGCTACCGTCTGGAGATCCCAACCAACTGGTACAGCCGCCACCAGTTGACGCCAGTGGACAGCCCGGCGTTCATCGGCGAAGTGCTTTACTTTGCCGATAGCCAGGCCACATTTGAAGCCTGGCGTGTGAGTGCCATCACCGGGGCGGTGATGCAGGTCGAATTCATACCCCATGCCATGCTGACTGCCGGCCTGCCCACTGATGCCAACCTCAGCGACGCGGATTTGCTGCGTTTGAGTGTGGGGCTGCGGTCTGCTGCGCAAGACAGCGACGCGGTTGAGGACACCCCAATCAATGGCTTTCCCGCTGTGACGCGAATGCTGCCCACACAGCAATTCCTGGGCGATGTTGCGTATGCGGCCTGGACATCGATTCTGGTTGACGATGCCATCTACCGCTTCTTCTATGCGTCGGCTGCGCGGGCAGATCGCGAACTGCATCAAACGCTGCTGCGTTCGTTTCAGGTGATGGCGAACGCGCAGATCGAACCACCCGCGCCGCGCCGCCCGCTGGATTATGGGAATGCGGCTTTTCAATTCCCGCTCGCGCCTGATTGGATCGTGCTGAACTGGATCGAGCCATACGCGCCGTTCAGCACCGCGGCCTTCCGCGCCAACTTTCGCGCCGATAACATCGTGCAGGATTACGTGATCCTCATGGAGGACAGCAGCGCATTTGTCGAGCTTCTGTTCCAGGATCGCCTGAGTTTGCGACCAGACACGCCGCCGGCACTGCCGGGGACATTTGCCATGCTCCGCGACCACTCGAACCGCCTGGTGACCGCCGCGCCCGGCCAGCAAATCGAAACGCTCACCGCTGCGTTAATCGACGAAATGCGCGCGACCCCCGTCACACCGGAAACGGCTGGCGATGTGGTGGCTCTGCCGCGTGGGCAGGTCGTCGAACTGACTGATGTGTTTGGCGGTGACAATCGCGGTGTGCTCGCTGTGATCAATCTGGATTTCAACACGTATTCGCTGACGGTCGCTGGCCCCGCCGCCACCTGGGAGACGACCGGGCAGGCGTTCGCGCAGCAAATCTTCGACTCGCTGATGATCGCGCCGCCGCTGCCGACGATCACCGAGGAGCGACCGGGCACCGTTGGCACGAATATCGGCTTTGCTGCCCCCAACTTCACGGGCAGCACGCTCACCGATGAGACGCTCACACTCCGGGATCTGCGGGGGAGCAAGGTGTTGCTCACATTCTGGGCGACGTGGTGTATCCCCTGCCACACGGAGATGCCGCTGTTCCAGCAGGTGTTCGAGGAGCGCGACGACCTGATCGTCATCGGGGTCAACTTCCGCGAGAACGAACCGCTCATCCAGGATTTTGTGGATACTTACGGCCTGACTTTCCCAATCGTCGAGGATCGTGTGGGGGCGGTGAGTGCGCTGTACGAGGTCGAGTCGTACCCGACGAGCTATCTGATCGATGAGGTGGGCATCATCCGCCTGATCCCGCACTTCGACCCGGACGCGGGCATCGATGGGGTGCGCGCCTGGCTCAACCAGCTTGACGATCAATAACGACGATCAATCAGCGGGGCACCGTTTTGCCGCTCGCGCTGCCTAAATTACCCAAATCGTAATGGATCGGCTGGCTGTTTGGCCCGCATCCCCCGGCCCCTGCTCCCTCAGGGAGCAGGGGCGCGAAACACGGGTTGAAATCCCGCTCCCAGTGCCGCAGGCCCGGTCGCCGGTGGCTTCTAGAGCGGGATTGAGGGTGAGGGCCGCGTGCCTTGCTTGCCCCAGAATCCGAATGCGCCCGTTTTGTCGGGGTGATTGTGTCGTCATAAAAGCGATGCTATAATTTCGTCGAACTTTGCTTCTATAGACCTTCTGTATAAAAACGGAGTCAAAAATGCTGAAAAAAGTGCTTCTTCTGAT
>JAADYY010000646.1 GCA_010092805.1 Chloroflexota bacterium
CGGCGTTCACCCTGCTCGAAATCGAGGGGGACGGCGGCGGGGCTGGTAACGTTGACGGCGTCTTCCCCGTCGGCACCACCGATGCCAATGGCTTCTGGTGGACGGGCTTCATCGACAATAACATCGAAAACGGGACGATCACGCTGCTGTTGGTCGAAAATTTCACTGGCAGCCAAGGCGATGATCTCGATACCGACAACGACGGCGTCTTCGATGCCACTCCCTGGGCGAGCGTCGTTGATGGCGTCGGTGTCAACGATAGTCCTGGCAGCGACTTCACTTACGCCGAAGTCGAACTGGTCGAAATGTACGATGGTCTGCCGTTCGAGCCGGGGGGGGCGTCGCGCATCCCCAACGGCACCGACACCGACATGCTCGCGGACTGGGTGCGCAACGACTTCGACCTGGCGGGTATCCCTGGTTTCTCCGGGTCGCTGGACGCTGGTGAGGCCTTCAATACGCCCAATGCGGTCAACGAAGTCATCCCGGCTGATTTGCCGCCGATGGTTGTCAGCACCATCCCCATGGATGGGGCGACGAATGTCCTGGTGGATGCCAACATCAGTGTTGAGTTCAGCGAGCCGGTCACGCTGGGTACCAACCCGCTGGACATCGTCTGCGGGACACAAAACTTCTCGTATATGATCAGCGGCGGGCCAACAACGTTCACCTTCGACCCGGATACCGATTTCACCCTGGCTTCCAACTGCACAGTCACGGTCAATGCGAGCGAGGTCTCGGATCAGGATGACCCCATCGACAACCTGCCGATGGATGTCACCTTCTCGTTCACCGTGACTGACGGCAATCAGTGCGTTGGGGCATTCACGCCCATCTACTCGCTGCAAGAGAATGGCGCGAACTTTGGGATGCCTGGCATCTTCACCGTTGAGGGGATCGTCACTGGCGATTATCAGACGACCGATGAGCTGCGTGGCTTCTTTCTGCAGGCTGCGACCGGGGACGGCAATGTTGCTACCTCAGATGGCATCTTCGTGTTCGCGCCACTGCCCGCCTCGCTCGATGTGGTCGAAGGCCAGCGCGTGCGTGTGACCGGCACGGTCAGCGAGAATGCGTTTGATGAAACGCCGACCGCTACCAATACCGAAACACAGTTCATGGCCACTGGCATCACCCTCTGCGGCGACACGGGCGCGATCACCGCGACTCCGGTCACGTTCCCGCTGGCTGATCCGACCGAACTTGAGCAGTACGAGGGGATGCTCATCTCGCTGACGCAGACGCTCAGCGTGACCGAGGTCTTCAACCTGGGCCGCTTCGGTGAATTCAGCGCAGCTTTTGACGGCCAATTCTCGCCGGATGGCCGCCTGATGATCCCGACCAACGTCGTGCTGCCGGGCGTTGCGGCCAACAATCTGCAAGCCGACAACGACAACCGCCGCATCACCATTGATGATGGCCTGAACATCCAGAACCCCGACCCGATTCCATACCCGGCACCGCTGGGCCTCAGTGCCGATAACACCCTGCGCACCGGCGATCAGGTGATGAGCATCGCGGGTACATTGAGCTTCCGCCCCGGCTTCGCCGACCCGAACGACCCGACACGCAACTTCGGGACGATCACTTTCCGTCTGCACCCAGAAGCCGCCCCGACTTTCACCGTTAACAACCCGCGCCCGACGATGGTGCCAGCGGTTGGCGGTGATCTCACGGTCGCGGCGTTCAACGTTCTCAACTACTTCAACGGCAATGGCATGGGCGGCGGTTTCCCGACCTCGCGTGGTGCCGATACGCTCAGTGAATTCGTCCGCCAAACGGACAAGATCGTCGGCGCGATCACGCAGATGGATGCCGATGTGATCGGTCTCATGGAGATCGAAAATGATCCGTCCAGCCCGAACAGCGCGGTGCAAGATCTGGTTGATGCGCTGAACGCAGCCACCGCGCCCGGCACCTACGACTTCATCGATGCGGGCATGATCGGCACCGACGAAATCGCGGTCGCGTTGCTGTACCAGCCCGCCACCGTGACTCCCGTCGGCGCGTTTATGGTCGATAACGACCCGGTTTACAGCCGCCCGCCGCTGGCGCAGACGTTTGAAGAAAACGGCACCGGTGAGCGCTTCAGTGTGGTGGTCAACCACTTCAAATCGAAGGGGAGCTGCCCCAGCGACCCCGGCGATCCGAATGCCGATCAGGGCGATGGCCAGAGCTGCTGGAACCTGCTGCGCACGCAGCAATCGAACCAGATCCTCAACTTCGTTAACAACGTCATCGTCCCCACTAGCGGCGACCCGGATGTGTTGGTCATCGGTGACCTCAATGCTTACGCGCAGGAAGACCCGATTGTCGCGTTGGAGAATGGCGGCTTCACCGACCTGGCCGAAGCTTTCATCACTGACCCGTACTCGTTCGTCTTCTTCGGGCAGTCCGGCTACCTGGATCACGCGCTGGCGTCGAGCAGCATGAACGGTCAAGTGACCGGTGCGGCCTTCTGGAGCATCAACGCCGACGAACCGCGCGTGCTGGATTACAACGAGGAATTCAAGTCACCCGGCCAGATCATCAGCCTGTACAACCCGGATCCGTACCGCTCCTCCGATCACGATCCGATTATCGTCGGCTTGGATCTGGCGGGTGTGCCCGCCGCCACCAGCTTGATCGCGCCACTTGGCCCGACCGCCGACATCAACCCGACCTTCCAGTGGGCGGCGGTAGGCAGCGCCGATGAATATCTGCTGTGGATCAGCCGCGCTGACGGGACACCGGTGCTGGAGCAGTTCTACGACGCGGCCACCGTTTGCACCGGCAGCGTGTGCGCGGTGACGCCGCAACTCGACCTGCTCGGTGGCGTGCATCGCTGGTGGGTGCGCACGAGCAACAGTGTTGGCTTCGGCCCCTGGAGCGCTGAGGGCAACTTCACCGTGACGGTGCCGCCGGCTGCCGCTACCCTTGTTGCGCCCAACGGCCCAATCGGTGAACTACAGCCGACCTTCACCTGGGAAGCGCCCCTCGATGCTGAGTGGCTGCTGCTGTGGGTCAGTTCGCCGGGTGGCTCGCCCCCGCTGCCGGGGCAGTGGTACGCGCGTGCCGACATTTGCACGGGCACGGTGTGCGAAGTGACGCCAAACATCACACTGCAAATCGGTGTCGAATATCTGTGGTGGGTGCGCACGTGGTCGGCGAGCGGTGGCTTCGGCGATTGGTCGCCGGGTACTGCCTTCATTGTGCTCGAAGCGCCGGAACAGACCACGCTGATCGCGCCGCAGGGCACCATCGGCATGACACAGCCGCTCTTCGAATTTGACAACGTTGAGAATGCCGAATGGTACTTGATCTGGATCAGTGACGAGACTGGCCCGACGGGGATCTTTCTGTTCTCGCAGTGGTATGAACGCGCTGGCATCTGCGGCAACCAACCGACCTGCCAGATCGACACCAGCCTGAGCTTCGGCGATAACCGCACCTATCGCTGGTGGGTGCGCACCTGGAATCCGTTCAGCGGCTTTGGCCCCTGGAGCGACTCATTGACCTTTAGCGTCGCACTGGGGAATCAAACCGAACTGAACGAGGTGAGCGGTGTTGAACTGCCCGACCTCAGCAACCTGACCGATACATCGCAGCCGCCCAACGCTGGGCAGATTCAGCCGCCGTTCACCGACGCAACGGGCACCGCCATCGAAGTGCCCGGCGCTGAACTGGACAGCTCGCTGTTCCCGTAGTCGCTCAGCGCCGCACAGATTGAGCGTGCAGGTGTAGAGAGTCACCGAATCAACCGGGGCGGGCACAGCAGACGCTGCCCGCCCCGGGTCTGGCGCGAAATGATCACATCGAGATGCGCGTGGGCATCTCCGGTACCTCGCGCATTTCTGCCATTTCCTCGAGTTCGTCCTCGTCCATTTCTTCCAGGCGGTTGACGTACAGTGTGACACCCGGAACCGCCGTTATGCCGTGCGCAAACACGCTGATCAACACGGTGACGATCATCGCAACCAGCAGCGTTTCGCCGTGTGGCAGGTCAGATTCTTCCAGCACCAGCAGCCCGTACAGAATCGAGGCGACCCCACGCGGCCCAAACCATCCCAGGAAGACAACTGTATCGCGCATCAGGCCCGTGCCCCACAGGCTGAGCGCCACCGGGATCATGCGGATGAGGGTGAGGCTGAGCACGGCAAAACCGATCATCGGCAAATCGACGTGCCCGAAGATCTCCGGCACGAGCACCGCACCGAAGATCAGGAAGGTGATGAGGGTGAGCAACTGCCCCTCAGACTCGGCGAACCCGTAGATCATGCTGCATACGTTGCGCGCCACATTGCCGAACACCACCCCGGCGAAGAACGCCGCCACAAAGCCGTTCCCGCCGACCAATTCCGCCGCCGCGAACCCCAGCAAGGCCAGACTCAGCGCGCCCAGCCCCTCAAATGCTTCAGAGACCCACTCACGCCGCTGAACCCAGCGCAGCGCCCGCCCGCCCACATAACCCACGATGATCCCGACCAGCGGCCCCATGATCAACTGTAAAGCGGCAAACTCGATCCAGTCGCCGACCGGCTGCGCCTCCGCCGACGAGGCCAGCGAAACGAACAGCAGCAAAATGGGCAGCGCCAACCCGTCGTTGAGACCGCTTTCGACGTTCAACGATTGGCGGATGCGTGCCGGAACGCCCGGCAAACTGATCACGGCCTGCGCCAGCGCTGCGTCGGTTGGGGCGAGGATCGTCGCCAGCACAAACGCCTCCCACAGCTCAAGGTCGCCGAAGATGATCAGCGCGACGGCAGCACCAGCCAGAATCGTCAGCGGCAGCCCAATGACCAGCATCCGGACGGGTAAGTTGTAATTCCGGTCGCGGCGCAGCAGTGACAGATCGATGCGGGAAGCATCGGTGAACAGCACCAGCACCAGGGTCAATTCAGCCACCAGATTAACGAATTCCGGGTTGATCGTGGTGGGGACGATGCCCAGGAAGTTTTCGCTCAGCAGCAGCCCGAAAGCGACAAACACCATTGGCGCTGTGATGATCGTGCGTTGGATGCGTTTTGAAATCAGGCTGAAGGCCAGCACACAGCCCGCCACCACCGCGATTGTCAAGGTTTCATTCACGTCACTCGCTCCCCCACTGTTGACCACCCGATCAAGCGGTAGTATTGCTGCCCACACACATCATTGTTCCTGATCTGCGCGAAACACACAGGGGTAGAAATGACCAGCCGCAGTGGTCAGTTCACACTGGTTCGCCGCGTTGTGAAAAATCACTCACCCCGAGGTCAACCGCCAGGCGCGCAACAGTTCCGCGACGCCCCAGGCCTGCGCGATGGCCGCGCGCGGTAGGAAGGGCGCGTCTCCGGTGAACACTTCCGAGACACTCCCGACACCGTGCGCCGCCAAATGATGCTCGAATGGCAGCAGGAACGACCGTGCCAATGCCGGATCGCCGTAGACGCGCAAGTGCGCCTCGACAAATGGGCCGATCAGCCAACTCCAGACTGTCCCTTGATGATAGGTCGAGTCCCGGTCGAAGGGGCTGCCGCCGTATTGACCTTTGTAAGCTGGATCATCCGCCGCTAGGCTGCGCAGGCCGTAGGATGTGAGCAGATGCTGCGCGCACATGGCGACAACGGCCCGCTGCTGATCTGCCGGGAGGGGGCTGTGGTGCAGCGACACCGCGAATAGTTGGTTGGGGCGCAGCGCGATGTCGTTGCCGCCCGGCCCGTCGATGACATCATGGCAGTAACCGGCGGACGTGCTCCAGAAGCGTGTGAAATTCGCCCGTACGCGATCCGCGAGCGTATCATACGCATCGGCAGGTTCACCCAGCCGCCGCGCGAAATCGGCCATGCTGCGCAGGGCGTTGTACCACAGTGCGTTGATCTCGATGGGCTTGCCGATGCGCGGCGTGACCACCCAATCGCCGATTTTGGCGTCCATCCACGTGAGTTGCACACCCGGTTCACCTGCGTACAACAGCCCATCGTCTTGATCCACATGGATGCTGTAGCGGGTGCCGCGCTGGTGCCATTCGATGATGTCGCGCAGAATCGGGAACAGATCGCGCAGCAGCGAGTCATCGTTGGTTTCGGCATGATAGGCGCGAATCGCTTCAAAATACCACAGTGTGGCATCAACGGTGTTGTATTCGGGCGTCTCACCTTGATCGGGGAAGCGATTGGGCAGCATCCCTTGATCGACATAGCGCGCGAAAGTCCGCAGCACACGCGCTGCCTCGGCGTGGCGGCCTGTGACCAACGTCAACCCCGGCAGGCTGATCATCGTGTCGCGGCCCCAATCGCCGAACCAGTGATAGCCCGCGATCACCGACCGGCCATCCGGGTCATCGCCGACGGCCCGACGCACGATAAACTGATCGGCTGCCAGCGCCAACCGCTGCACCCAAAGCGGCGCATCGTTGGGGATCTGGCTCTGCGCCACAAGCGCGGCTTCGTGACGCCGCCGGTCTTGTTCCGCCGTTGCGCCATCCAAACGCGCTTCCAGATCGAGGCTGGCGACCACCGTCACCGACTCGCCGGGCTGCAAAGTCACGCTGAAATCGCCCGCGTGCAGATGATCATCCAAGGGGTCAAGGCCGCGATCCACTTCCCACGCCATGAGATAGCTATGGTACCAGGTGTGCTGGGGTACGGCGTCGGCGCGGTCGCTGCGGATGTAGAAGGGCACGGCTTCTGGGAACGCTTGCACTTTCAGCCCCCGATCCACAGGCTCAACGTGCATTTGCCAATCGCCGGCGTGGGTGCTGGTGTGACTATCACGGTAGTTGACGAATGCTTTGATTCCCAGCGTGAGCGGCAGCATGCCCCGCTGCAAATCATAGCGGATGTAGGTGGTATTGGTGCCTGGCTGCATCCAAACACGCTTTTCCAGCAGCGCATCGGCGACGGCATAACGCCAGACCGGTATCGTCCCTTCCAGGTGAAAGCGCTCAAGGTGCTGATAACCGTGCGGATCGACGTGGTCGCCGATCCATGTATTCGTGAATAGTGGGTAGCTGCGGTTGTTATAGGTCGCTGTTTCGTCAAGGTGGCTGAGCAAAACGGTTCGGCCTAGCGGCGGCAGCAACGCCGCCACGAGCAAGCCATGATAACGCCGCGTCAGGGTACCAGAAATGGTGCCAGAGGCGTATCCGCCGATGCCATTTGTGACGAGCCATTCCCGGCGGCTGGCGATCTGTAAATCGCTGGTGACTTCCCGGCCAAAATCGATCATGATGTGTTCCTCCAGGATGCGCGAACCTCTGCAAGTCCGCGAACGAGTGTAGCGCACTGTGGGCATTGGCGCTGAATACCAGCGGCGACTGGACTCGTCTGGGGCTTATGTGATTTAGGATTTAGCTAGGGGGAAG
>JAADYY010000647.1 GCA_010092805.1 Chloroflexota bacterium
ACGCTGACTTCGACGATGGGGCCGGGCGTCCACCTCGATCCGGCAGTGTAACGCCGACAGCCGCGTAACCCTGCTCGAAAACACAGCGGGGGGATCCACAAGTTGCAGTGGATCCCCCCGCTTTTTGATTCGCTCAGGCCGCCGCGATCAACATGATCGTTACTGCGGCAGTTCGCCGCCCAGGTTGCCGTCGGTGTTCGGGTCGGCAGGTGCCGCCGGAAGCTGGAGTTCGGCGGGCGGCGGAGCCAACTGCGGCAGCTCGCCGGGCGCAGCGATCTCGTTCTGCTGCAGCAGCGGCGCGGTGACCATCGGCGTGCCCCAGCGCCCGGTCACCGGCTGCGCATTGAAGATGCCGCCGTACACCAGGAAGACCTCACCGATGCCGGTGGTGTTGCTGTTGCGCAGATCCCAGTAGGCCAGGTTGGTGATGGTGATACCGACGGTATCGACGCCGTCGTTGTCCCAATCGCCGCCCAATGGGGTGCTGTTGGTGACGCCGCCGTACAGCAGGCTCACATCCGCGCTGCCCGCCGAGTTGCTGTTGCGCAGCAGCCACTGCGCGGTCGCCTGATTGTGCAGGCCGGGGGTGGTCACGCCGTCGCCGTCCCAATCACCCACCACCGGGTTGAAGCCAGACTCCGCAAACGTGAAGCTGACATCGGCGATGCCGCTGGTGAGGCTGTTGCGCAGCAGCCACATGCCGTTATTCGGGTTGTACAGGCCCGGCGTCTCCATACCGTCGCCGTTCCAATCGCCTGCAAACGGCATCGCGCCCGGAATGCCGCCGCCAAACACAAAGGCCGCATCGCTGAGGCCGCTGGTGTTGCTGTTGCGGATGTACCACGCGCCGGTCGCAGGGACGAAGATACCGGGGGTATCGACGCCATCGCCGTTCCAATCACCGGTGACCGCCAGGCCGCCCGCCAGACCGCCGAACACAAACGCGATCTCGGCCTCGCCGGTGGTCAGGGTATTGCGCAGCAGCCACAGCGCGCGCGCCGGGTCATAGATGCCCACCCCATCGCCCATCGGCAGCGGCATGGCGGTGCTGGTGGCCGTCGCGGTGCTGGTGGCTGCCATCGTCGCCGTTGCGGTTGCGGTCGCCGTGGCGGTCACCGTGGCGGGCGGCGTATTGGTCGGGGTTGCGGTCGGCGTGATCGATGGGGTCGCCGTCGGTTCCTGCCCCGTGATCTCCAGAATGTTGGCCGCGATCAGCAGGCAGTCGTCGGCGGTGTTGAACGTCACGTTCGTCGGGTCGCTGGGGTTGAACGCCGTCACATCGAAGGTGTCGGTGTCCCACCAATCGCCATCACCACCATCAAACGGATCGGTGGCGAACACCTGACCGTTGATGAGCTGGTCGCCTTCGCTGAATGTCTGACCATCACCGACCAGCGTCCACAGCACGGCGCTAGTCAGCGGGCTGTCTGGCACAAAGCCCGTGAAGGTATCCACGAACGAATCGCCAACATCGCTGAGGGTGACCGCGCCGTGATTGACGAGGATGAGGCGGTTCGGCAGCCCGGCCTGCGCATACACAACCACCAGCGACGCGCCCTGCGAGTCGTTGACTTCGGGGCCGCTGTTGGGCAGCCCGGCGATGGTGTAGGTGCCGTTGCCCGCCACGAGTGCGGTCACGTCCGCGAAGTACACGAAATTCGCTTCGGCAGCATTGTCCGTCCAGCAGGTTTCACCAGCCGTGCCGATGTTGTTGCCCATCACGGCGTTGCCGTTGAGCGTCACGTTGGCAAATCCGTCGGTGGTGCCGATGGTCGCCCAATACAGGAAGGCGTTCTGCACGGTCGCGCCCGCCGGGATCGTGTTGAGGACGATATCGCCGGTACCGGTGCCGCGCAAGCCCACCCCGGCGGCAGTCGCGTTGATGTTACCGCTCGCCGTGATGGCCGAAGACGTCAGGCTGCCGACGACGACATTGGGCTGCGCATCCGCACCCGTAGTGCTCCCGTCTGGTACATCCTGCGCGCTTACACCAGCAGTCAGCGCCAGCAGCAGCACCAGCACGATCAGTGCCAGCCGCCCAGCCCGCCGTGTTACGCCTTGGGTCTGAAACATGGTAGCCATTTGATTTCCCTCACTCTTTATCCAACAGTCACTCACCGAGCCGCACCCGGCTCTCTGGTTATAAAATACTATGCGATGTTTAAATTTTCGCCAATTTTTTTAATGTTGGAGTTAATGTGCTGTTACAGGGTTAAAAAAAGGGGCCGCCCGCTCAGCGGACAGCCCCAGGGTGCAACATTTGAATCTGTTATATGGCGCGTGGGTTACGGCAGGCTGAGTTCGCCGCCCAGGTTGCCATCGACGCCCGCATTCGGGTTCGCCAGCGGGGCCACCGGAGCCACTGGCAGCGGCACCTCATTGGTGGTGGGGGCCAGGAAACTGGGCAGTTCGCCCGCCGCGTTGGTCTCACCCTGCGGCACGGTCTCGGAAGTCTGGGCCAGCGGCACCACCGGCGCATCCGCCGGGGCCAACTGCCCACCGTTGGCGACAATCGGTGGCGGGGTCGTGCCGCCCGTCCAGCGGCCAGTCACCGGCAGCGCACCGAAGATGCCGCCGTAGACGAAGAAGAGATCGCTGTTGCCCGTAGTGCTGCTGTTGCGCACGTACCAGGGGGCCAGGCTGGGCAGGTGAATACCTGGGGTGTCGATGCCATTGCCGTTCCAGTCACCCGCCACCGGCAGCGCATCGACCAGACCGCCATACACGAACAGGTTGTCTTCGATGCCCGAGGTATTGCTGTTGCGTTGCAGCCACAGCGCGGTCGCGGGGTTGTGCAGCGCCGGGGTATCGACGCCGTCGCCGTCCCAGTCACCCACCACTGGCAGGTAGCCGGGCAGCCCGAATTCAAAGGTGATGTCGGCGTTACCGCTGGTCAGCGTGTTGCGCAGCATCCACATACGCAGGTCCGGCGCGTACAGACCGACCTCGTCGGTGCCGTCGCCGTTCCAGTCGCCCGCCACCGGCACGACCGTCGAGGGGATGCCACCACCGAACACGAAGGCGTAATCGCCCACGCCGCTGTCATTGGTGTCACGCAGGTACCATGCACCGGTCGAGGGGACAAAGATACCGGGGGTATCGATGCCGTCGCCGTTCCAGTCACCCGCCACTGGCAGGCTGCCCGGCAGACCGCCGAACACGAAATTGATGTCTTCGATGCCGGTCGTCAGGCTGTTGCGCAGCAGCCACAGCGCGCGCGCGCTGTCGTAGATGCCGATGCCTTCAGTGCCCACGACGGGCGGCAGGGTGCAGGCGATGTTGTTGATGGCGATCACCAGGTTTTGCAGCGCATTGAAGTCGGCGGCCAGGTACACGAAGTCCGCATCCGGGTCGGAGGCCATCAGGTTGAGCGTAGGCACATCCACGCCGCTGCCGACACCCACCGAGAAGATGAACGTACCAGCGGCCTTCGCAGCGTTGGCAGCCGCCGCCGGGTTTATATTACCCACACCGTCGGTGAGCACGATGATCGCGCGGGCGGCGGTCGGGCGCCCGTTCAGCACGATTTCATCCTGCGGCACCTGGATCGCTGCGGCCAGGTTGGTGCCGCCGCCCGCCTTGGGGAAGGTATTGATGGTGTTGATGACAGCGACAGGGTCATCCGACAGACCGATCTCGATTTGGGCTCCGTTCGAGAACTGGGCGACGGAGACGCGCGCCTGGCCCGGCTGCACCGGCAGACCGTTCACGATGCCAGTAGCGAAGTTACGCACTTCGGTGAACTCGGTGTTGTCGATGCTGCCCGACGAATCCAGCGACAGCACAAGATCGAGACCGCACTGGGTAATCTGGGCTTCGACCGGCTGCACGCTGACGGGCAACAGCCCGACGCCGAGCACGGCCACCAACAGG
>JAADYY010000648.1 GCA_010092805.1 Chloroflexota bacterium
CAATGGCAGTGTAGTCGGGGTCGGTGGCAGAGTATCCAGGATTAAATTGGCGTTTTCGGCAGCGTCGGCAGGTAACGGTTGGATGCGCCGCAACCGTGCGGGCACTGCTGATCTACAGACCAAATCACGCATGGAGGTCAAGTGATGAATCCGAGACCGCTAAAAACCGCTTTGTTGGCAAATGCCGCTTTCTCCTCACTCTCTGGCTTGGCGTTGGTCGGCTTCAGTCCATCCATCGTCGATGTCATTGGGACGGGTACGCCCACCCTCTACCAGATCATCGGCCTTGGGCTGCTGGGATTTGCCGGCCTGGTGGCGTGGACTGCCACACGGCAACCGATCAATCCGTTTGTCGCCGCCCTGATCAGCGGCGCGGACTTCTTGTGGGTGCTGGGCACCTTCCTGCTAATCGTGCTGGCGTCCAGTGCGCTACAGCCCGCTGGCATCGTGACTTTGATCGTGGTCGCGGGGATTGTGCTGTTCTTTGGACTGCGCCAGCTCCAGGGTATCAACAGAATGTACGCGGTGCCGGGCACGCCCAACACCCACAAGCTGTGCGTTGCGGTGGAGACGCCCGAAGCCGCGGACACGCTGTGGCCGCTGATTGCGGATCTGGCCAGCATTCAGACGTATTCACCGAACCTGACACAGGTCATCCTGCGCGATGACGCGCAACCCGGCGTTGATGCCGTCCGCCAGTGCACCGATGTCAACGGCAAAACCTGGGGCGAACACTGCCAATTGTACGATCCCCAGGCGCGCAAAGTTGAGTTCGCGTTCCTGGCCGATGAACCGGGGTTTCCCTACCCCTTCAAAACGATGGTGGGGGGCTGGGAGGTTGTGCCCAACGGGAATGGGTCGATAGTGAACATCTGGTTTGAAGTGACGCCCAAGTATGGTCTGGCCCACCCGATCATCCTGGCGGTGATGGCGAAGGATCTGGCGCGCAGCTTTGCGGAAGTGGTGGCGCGGATGGCAGCCGCTGGGCGTGGTGAAACCGTCCCTGTGGCGGTTAAGCTAGCAGACCGGGGCATCACCGGGCAATTGGCGGCGTGCAGTTGAGACAGCCGCCCTGCTGCGGGCACATCCTATGCGGCCCAGCGTCAGGCGGATAGACTGCACAGGATGCCCGTGACCTGGGATGCGGCGTCCGGCAGTGTACCGAGCCGCACTCCCGTTGTGCGGGATCACGGCTGCGGGCGGGGCTGGTGTGCGTGCTCGCGTGCGCCACCCCGGCGCTCCGACAGTGCGCTGCCAACCGGTCGGCCCGCCTAAACAGGGACACTCCCCACCACCACCCGAAACCCAAGATTGACATCCCGGTTGAGCGGCATGAGCCAGAAACGCCCAGCGACGCGCGTGCTGCTTTGATTGCTGAACCACGACCCGCCCCGCAGCACGCGCCGCGCCTTGCCTTCGGCCTGGTTGTCGGCTGGAGCGGTGTACGAGTCGCGCCAATGGGTCAGGCACCATTCCCACACATTGCCCGACATGTCCAGCAGACCGTAGGGCGAAGCCCCCTCTGGAAAGATGCCGACCGCGCAGGTGCGCTCTATGTCCGTCGCGCTGGTATTGCCGTTGGCGGTATCAAAGCGATTGCCATACGGGTAGATGCGACCGTCCCACCCGCGCGCGGCTTTTTCCCATTCGGCTTCGGTCGGCAGCCGGATCTCTAAGCCAGACATCCGCGCTGTCCCAATCGGGCGGAGGCTGTCCCCAAACACCATATTCAACCAGCGGGTGTAGGCATCCGCTTCATACCACGTGATGCCGACGACCGGATGGTTGCTGATGTGCCAAATCGGGTCATTCCAGCACAACTCAGGCTGCGTGTTAGCGCCCTTCCACTCCCAACCGGCATCGGTCCAGTACCCCCGCTCGTGATACCCCCCAGCAGCGACGAACGCTTCATACTGCGCATAAGTCACCGGGTAGCGCGTGATCCAGAAGGTGGGCAGCTTAACGTGGCGCTGTGGCAGCTCGTTGTCATCGGCCTGAGCGTCCAGGGCTTTGTCACTGCCCATGAGGAAGGCCCCAGCGGGAATTTCGACCCAATCGATGTCCGGCAGCGCGATGCTCGCCCGCTTGATGACGCCGACACCCTTGCGATCATCGGCGTTGAGCCGGCCCAACACGCGATAAGCAGCGGCGCAGCCCACCGGGTTATCGGGGTCGCCGATTTTCGCGTGCGCGCCGGCGATCATCAGCGCTTGCAAGTCGGAGTCTGCCATCCCACCCTGGCCCCGCGCCTCCTCCACACAATCGAGCGCGAGTTCCGGTTGCGCCGGGGCCAGCCACGCCACCGCCTTCGCCAAGCCAATCACCCCGGCCAGGATCAGCGCGGTCTGTTCGCGCCCGGTGCGCTCCCACCAGCGTTCCGGCGGCCAATAGGTGTTGGCGAGCCGCCCAGCGTCGATGTCGGCCACCATTTGCTGGCTGGCGAAATATTCCTGCACCAGTTGATGGCTGAAGCGCACCGCCGCGCTGGTCTCGTACACCAGGCTGCACTGGGCAGCCAGCCGCAAATGCGCTTCGCCGCCCAGCAGTTCGAGCGCTTCGTCGTGCGTGATGTCCGTCTGGCCGCGCTGCAACTGCATGACTTCGGCCAGCCGCACCAGCGCCGCGTTCAAGGCTTTCCCGGCGGCGGTCAGCGTCACTGTCCCATCATCACTGATCGCGGCGAGGCCTTCACGCTCCATGAGAGTGGCCACGAAATCGGCGAACAGCGCCCCGCGGCTGCCGGAGAGTCCCCCGCGCACCCGGTAGATCTCGATCACCAGGAACAGCATGTAGGGATTGCGACACAACAGCATCAGCCCCTTGGGGTCGCTGAGCATGACCCGGCGGGCTTCCTCACGGTTGTCATCCCACCAAGCCAAGATATTCCCCGGTGGGCGCTCGTCGCGCCAAAAGGCGTCGGCGTGCCCGGCGGCGCGCAGCACGTCCCAAGCGGCCAGCAAATTATCGCTCCCGCGCAGTTCTTCCACCCACAGGCCATCCTGCTGCTCCTCGGTCAGCGGCACCCAGGCCTCGTCAGCGTTCCGCTGATAGCGGTAGCCGGTGATGATCGCTTGCATCAGTGGCGGCGTCAGATCACGGATCTCGACGATGGCGAAGCGCCCGGCCTCTTTGAGGTCATCGTTGGTGAAGTCTTTGACCCGGCAGCTCACAGCGGTGTGTTTGACGTTGGCCAACGTCGCTTGCAGCCCCGCGAGGGTCTCCTGGGATTCGCGCGGCATCTCGTTGAGCGCGTCGCACAGCAGCACCAAACGATCATGCGCCCACAACCAATCGAAACTTTCCGCCAGTTCCGGCGAGAAATCGGCCAGGCATTCGCGCGTGAATTCACGGAAGTCGTCGGCGCTCTGCCCGCGATAGCGCGCCAGCGGCACAAACACCGGGATCAGCGCGCCGGGAGTGCCCGTCAAATCCTGGGCGTAGTCATAAAACAGCCGCAGCAGCGTCGTCGTCTTGCCGCTGCCCGGTTCGCCCAGCAGCAGCACCCGGTCTTCGGCGCGCATCGCGGCGCGGATGTTCTCCAGCGGCTTGCGCGCGCCAGTCAGCGTCCCCTCGGGCAACTGGGTGAGTGGCAGCGCCACACGCGGCGCACGGTCGCGGGGCACCGTCAGGCGGCTGCGCCTTTTTGTGGGTGCATTGAGGGGGACAGCCGCCTGCGTACCCGCTAGATCGACGTATGTGAATTCAAAATCCTCCAAATCGTCCAGCACAGCTTCGGCATAGGCGCGCTCCACCGCGCGGGTGGGGGCCATAGACTGTACGGTCAGGTCGAAATGGGTGTATTCGGTGTTCCCCGGCAGCAAGCCCAACAAATCCAACGCCCGCTCCAGCGCGTAGGCGGCGTAGAGGAAGGCCAGCCGCTGCCGTGGCTGCCCCAGCCAGCCTTCGCGGCGCGTGAGCACCAAGCCCGCCGCACACGCCGCAATCCACCAGGCGATCTCGAACTGCTCGGCCACCCCATGCGCGCTTTTGCCCGCATTGATGAGCGCCTTGACCTGTTCGCGCACGGGCAGCACGCAGTCATCGTAGGTGCAGCGTGCGTAGGGGCGGCTTGGGCGCTGCGCAGACTGCCCCCCGGCACCCGCAAACAGCCGATCAGCCGTCACCGCGTCCAGCAGATCTTTCCACTCCGCCCCCGGTTGATCATGCAGCCGCCTGACAATCAGTTCCAGTTCCAGATACGCCAAATCGAAGAACAGCGGCCCTCTGGGTTCATGGCGGGAGAAGTCGATGAGAAAAATCTCCTCCGGATCATCGACCCGGCACAAGATGTTGCCCGGGTTGAGATCGCCATGCACATACCCAAACGGCGCGATGACCATCTGCCCCGCCCACAGATCCGGCTCCAGCGCATAGCTCAGCGGGTTGGGCAGAAAGCGGTTGCCAAATTCGCGGACCAACAGCAGCGGCGCAGCCCCCATCGACACGTTGGTGAGCGCGCGCAGCTCGTCAAGGCGGCGGTTGCTGCGGCTGCCACAGTTGAGGGCAGTTAGCAGGTAGTGGTAAGCGGTGGAGGGGTAGCGTTCGTCGCGCGCCTCTTCGGGGTGATTCCAGGCACTCAACGCCGCATTCAACGCCCGCAGTCGCTGCGCCAGATCGCCAAGCAAGTCGCCGTCCGTCGCCAGATTGCTCAGCGACTTGACGCTGCGGGTTGTGCCGCCC
>JAADYY010000129.1 GCA_010092805.1 Chloroflexota bacterium
ACCTGGAAGATGTGAAGCATTTCAAGCTCAAACCTGATCAGCCCAACATTCAGCAGATGGATATGTTCGTGCGTCAGGATTTGCTGCGTCTTGCGGAGGCGGTGGGCAAACTTCGCGGTGATGCATTGGTTCGCAAAACCTACCTGGAGTACCCATTCTACGCGACGCGCAGCGAAGCAGCCCCCCAGATGTTATCCGCTTCAGAATTTGAGCAGGTGCTGGCCCACAAGAACACAGACTCGTCACCACGCCTGTTTACCATCGGCTACGAAGGCATCTCCATCGACGCCTATCTGAGCCGCTTGATAGCACACAACGTCAAGCTGCTGGTGGATGTCCGAAACAACCCGATTTCTCGAAAATTCGGGTTTTCCAAGAATCAGTTGGCACTTTTTACCCAAACCAGCCAGATCGCTTATGTCCATTTGCCGGAATTGGGCATCCCCTCAACGATGCGCAAGAACCTTAAGGGCACACAAGCGCATCAGAATCTGTTCAACCACTATGCCAACGAGATGTTGCCGAAGCAGTCTGAGACGCTGGCCAGATTAGAATCGCTGATTGACGAACATCAGCGCGTGGCACTGACCTGTTTTGAAGCGTCGCATCAAAGCTGCCATCGCTCCAAGATCACAGCGCACTTCGAGAACGACCCCGGTTTTAGAACTTCCATCGAGCATCTTTAGGAGGCTGTGCGCAGGTGCTCATCCGTGAACGTGGTGTTCGGCATCGCCCGGATGAAGTCGTTGACGCAGCGCTCCCGTTTGCTGTCACCGCGACGTTATGAGCTGATCCGATCAACCTTCGGTCTCGGCGGAGAGTTCGGTCTGCGCGGCGGCCTGATCGCGCAGGCGGCGGTAGGTCGCCTGAATCGTGAGCGCATCGGCGGTGTGGAACGGCTCCGGGGCCTCAACCGCCATCACCCCCGCCACACCATGATCGACCAGGGCTTGGATCAACTCACGGTAGTGAATATCCGCCTCGTTCAGCGGCAGATGTTCCTTTTCGCCGCGCTTTGTATACGCGATGCCGCTCATGTGGCAGTGGATGTGCCGCAGCCCTTCCACACCCAACGCCTCACGGACGCGGCGCAGCGCATCGTCGAATTCGGCATAAGTATTGAAGGTGCCATCCCCCTGACGCGCGTGCAAATGCGCCCAATCGATGCACGGCAGCACCCCCGGCACATCACGGCTGAGTTGCAGCACCTCATCCAGATCACCGAACATCGCGCCCTTGCCCATCGTCTCTGGGCGCAGGTTGACCTCGACGCCTTCTTCGCGCAGAATCCCGGTCATTTCGACGAGCTTTTCCTGCACACGCGCGTATACCTGCTCCGGCGGCTGATTATGATAACTGCCGGGGTGGAAAATAATATCCCGCGCCCCCGCCAGATACCCTTTGCGCGCCGCCGCCAGCAGCCGGGCATCGCTCTTTTCCATCAATTCGGCGGTCTGGCTGTTGAGATTCGTGTAAAACGGCGCGTGAATGCTCAGGCTGATGCCATGCTCCGCCGCCGTCGCTTTGATCTGCGCGCACAGCGCATCGCTGACGCGCACGCTGCGCACCCACGCAATCTCAAGGTGCTCTAGGCCTAGCTCACGGATGTGCTTGATCGCGCTGAGGGTGCCGCTTTCCGGCGTCGTTTGCGGCGCGCCCACCGTCCCAAAACGCAGATCAGACGCGGTCTGCGCGTGTGTGCTGATGTCGTTGTCGGGTGTCTCCACGCAACGATGTCCTTCACTCATGCGTATAGGCAGTAACTGTCTATTTTAGCATATCCAAAGAGATGAGCCGGATGTCATCGCGCCCTCTGACGTTTCGTGACCGCTCGCTGATCACGGCGGTGATCGCCTTTATCATTGTGTTCGTCATCTGGAATATTCCGTTTTTCAGCTTCCTGCTGTATCCGTTTCGGCTGTTCGTGACCTTCATTCACGAGAGCGGGCATGGGCTGGCTTCGATTGCCACCGGCGGCGAGTTTCTGCGCTTCGAGGTCTTCGACAGCGGCGCGGGGCTGGCCCTCACACGCGGCGGCAACCCGGCCTTTGTGCTCCCGGCGGGCTATCTGGGGGCCGCAGCTTTCGGCGCGGGCTTGTTCTACCTGGCGCATACGATCCGCCACACGCGCGGGATCTCGATTGCCTTGGGCGCGATCCTCGCGCTGATCACGATTCTGTATACCGGGCTGCTGTCGCCCAACTTCTCCGCGACCGCGTTTTTCGTCGGCCTGCTGATGTCTGGGCTGTTGATCTTCATCGGGCGGCGCGCTGATCAGGATGTGAATCTGCTGGTGCTCAACATCCTGGCGATGCTCACGAGTTTGCACGCCGTCCTCGACCTGATCTATCTGGTGAGTAACAGCGGCGTTGGTTTGGGCCAACTGCGCAACGATGCCTTCGTCTTCTCGCGTGAAGTCGCGCCGATCTTGCCACCTGCTGGGTGGGCGGCGCGCTGGGCACTGCTGGCGGTGATCATGTTGGGCGCTTCGGTCTATTACAGCCTCATCCGCCCCCGCCGCCAACGCCCACTGCGCATCTAGACAGTGGCGGATCGTGGGCGTGGCGCGTATGATCGCGGATAACAGCATCAATGATCTGAGTCCGACCGAATCCAACCGATAGAAAGCGATCAGCAATGAGCCAGCAACCCCCGCTCCCGGCGCAAATGCGCGCCGTCGTCATTCACGAATACTGTGATGGTTTCAGGCACCTGAAATCTGAGCAGCGCCCCGTCCCGCACCCCGTCGGCGATCAGGTGTTGGTGCGTGTCGCCGCCGCGCCCATCAACCCGTCGGATCTGTTGTTTGTGCAGGGGCGCTACGCCTTCCGCAAAGAGCTGCCCGTCGTCCCCGGCTTTGAGGGCGCAGGGACGGTCGTCGCCGTCGGTGAAGATCTCGACCCAGACGCCTACATCGGCAGACGGGTGGCCGCCTTCGCCGCCGACGGCGACGGCTCTTGGGCCGAATACATGCTCGTGACGGCCAGCACCTGCATCCCCGTCAACGATCAAACTGATGACGAACAGGCCGCCATGCGCTTGATCAACCCGCTGACGGCGTGGGCGATTCTCGATATGGCCCGGCAGCGGGGCCAGCGCGCGGTCGTGCAATCCGCCGCCGCCGGGTCGCTCGGCCAGATGATCTACCGCCTGGGCCAGCGCTGGGGCATCGAAGTGATCAACGTGGTGCGCCGCGAAGAACAGCGCCAAACCTTACAGGCATTGGGGGCCAAGCACATCTTTGACAGCAGCGAACCCAGCTTCCTCATGGATTTGCGCGAGCGCTGCGCGGCGCTGGAAGCGGTGATGGCTTTCGACAGTGTGGCCGGCGCGCTGACCGGTCAACTGCTGCGGGCGCTGCCGCCCGGCGGTGAGGTGGTCGTCCAGGGCGGCTTGTCCGGCGACCCCATCGAAATCGAAGTGAATCAGTTGGTGTACCTGAATAAGCGCGTGAGCGGCTTTTGGCTCAGTACCTGGATTCGCGACCCGGAGCGGGTGTTGGTCGCCTACCGCGACACGCAGGGCGACCTGCGCGATGTCTTCACCACCAAAGTCCACAAACGCCACAGCTTGCAGCACCCGGTGGGTGCACTCAGCGAGTACGCCGTGAGCATGAGCGACGGCAAGATTCTGTTCGTGCCTGACCAACCCAGCAACTAACAGCGGCTGCCAACGCCCAAGCGCGTACCCGGCAGTTGCCAGCTAAATTTTTCAGACCGATGTAAGGAATTTACACCTCAACCACTCTAAAGGCTATAACAGCTTTAGCGTATTGCAATCAACCGAGCGCTGTAGGAGTGATGACCATGGCGAAAGCAGTGTGGAATGGTGTGGTGTTGGCGGAAAGCGACCAGACGGTGATGGTGGAAGGCAACCACTACTTCCCGCCGGAATCGCTCAACCGCGAATATTTCACGGACAGCAGCTTCAAGACGACGTGCCCCTGGAAGGGCCTCGCCAATTACTACAGCCTGGAAGTGAACGGCCAGGCCAACAAAGATGCCGCTTGGGTTTACCGTGACCCGAAGACCGCCGCCGAAGCCATCCGCGATCATGTCGCGTTTAGCGGGAGCGTCGAAGTCATCGACTAAGTGATCAATCGGGCTTAGCGGGGCCAGATCAGCCGATCTGGCCCGGCTTTTTGATTCTACACCTACACCGCGCGCTCAGGCGTGCGCCCACCCCTGCCAGCCGCGCGCCTGCCACGCCGCATATAACGCCACCGACCCGACGGTCGCCACATTCAAGCTGGCAATCGCGCCACGCATGGGCAGCGACAGCAGCAGATCGCACGTATCGCGGACGAGGCGGCGCATCCCGTCGCCTTCGTTGCCCAGCACGATCCCCAGCGGCATATCCAGATCAGTCTTGTCAATCGCGGGGACGTTCGGCCCGATGTCCAGCCCAACCATCCACACATCCTGCTCCTTGAGTGCCCGCATCGTCTGCGCGAGGTTGGTCACCTGCACCACGTTCAAATGCTCGACCGCGCCCGACGACGCGCTCACCACCGCCGGCGTCACCGCGACGCTGCGCCGCTCCTGAAAGATCACCCCATGCACGCCGACAGCATCGGCGACACGCAGCAGCGCCCCCACGTTTTGCGGGTCTTGCAGCAGATCAAGCAGCAGGATGAACGGCTTCTCGTCGCGCTCCGGCCCACACGCCAACACCTGCTCGATGGTGGCATACGGATAGCCGCTCACCCGCAGCGCCATGTTTTGATGGTTGGCCCCACGCGCCACGTCATCGATGATGCGGCGCGGCACCCGGCGGACGTTCACGCTGCGCGTTTCCGCCTCTCCGAGGATCTCGGCGACGATGCCCTTCTCCTCGATGGATTCGGTGACCAGCAGGTGATCGAGCGAGCGGCGGTTGGCGCGCAGTGTCTCCATGATCGGCCAGTGGCCGTAGATGAATTCCAATGGCATGAGATCAGACCGTCCGCCAAATAGTGCCGTCTGCCCGATCTTCAAGCTGAACGCCGATGGCGGCCAGTTCGTCGCGGATACGGTCGCTTTCGGCGTAATTCTTGGCGGCCCGCGCGTCGGCCCGCATTTTGATCAGCAGTTCGATGAGCGCGGCTTCGCGGCGGGCGTCGCTGCCGGCGTCCTCTTCAGACTCTGGGACGATGCCCAGCACTTTACCGCCCAGATCGTTGTAAGTGTCATTGATGGCGGTGAGGACTTCTTTGCTGACGGTCGTTTCGCCGTTGAGCAGCGTGTTCACCTCGCGTGTGAGTTCTTGCAGCGCGGCGATGGCCTGCGGCGCGGTGAAGTCGTCGTCCATCGCCGCCTTGAAATCGGCGCGCGCCCGCTCCAGCCGGCTCAGAAAGCCGTTGCCATCGGCACCGCTTTCCGGCGCA